>JBMTLP010000005.1:0-24434 GCA_049433245.1 Pirellulales bacterium | reverse complement strand
TCCCAGCCGGCTTGATCGAGCACTTCAAGCACGACCTCTTCGGGAATCGCACCATCACTGTGGTGCATCGCGATCAGTTCCAACACCACGTTGGGCTGGCTCTCAAAGCGATACGTGCGTTCGATGAGCCCACGCCCTTCGCGACTTGCGACTTCCGTTGCTGCGGGTGCCACCGAGGCTTCGGGCCAACCGCGAAAGGTCCGATCAAGCAGACCGGCCCGCCAGGTGGCCACCTGCTCTTGCCAGGCCGTCTCACTGGCGGGCAGGTCAAACGGCCCAGCCATCGGCACAAACTCCCGATCGATGCGGGTGTTCCTCTCGTCTGCCGGCAGTTTGTCAAACACCTTGAGTTGCCGCGGCTCAAAACGCTTGCGTGCGGCGGTGTCGATCAGCCGTGGCCCCATGCCGAGGTGTGCATCGAGCCAGCGGATGGCCGGCATTTGGAGCTCTTGGGTATCGGCATGACCGCCCGATGTGATCGCGACCCCAAACGCGTCCGGCTTTCCGCCGAGCGTGTACAGCCTGCGGACCTGAGCCTGCGTGCGCATCACACCTCCAAGCGGAAAGATCGGATCCTGATCGGTGTTGGCCAGGAGGAGCGGCCGTGGGTAGGCGAGCGCCGCGAGCTGCGGATAGTCCCAGCGATACGTGTTGACCGTAAACATGCAGTCGCAGTGGCCTTTGATGCAGCCCTCAACCACGTGGTCGCGAAGGTCCGTGATCCCCGCCACTGGGATGGCAGCCTTCACGCGTTCGTCGAGGGCCACCGCCCACCAGCTGCCCGCCCCACCACCGCTCCGCCCCGTCGCACCGATCCGCTCAGGATCGATCTCGGGCCGCGTCAGCAGGTAGTCGACACCCCGCAGGCCATTGAGGGCCTCCACACCGGCTGGCGTGTAGCCTCGCGACGGCCACCACCATCGACCTTCGCGGTACGTGCCGTGGTGAATGCCTTCAATCTCACCGAGCTGCAGCGTGTCGATCATCAGCACCGCATACCCATGCTCCGCGAGCCAGGCGCCGTGGTGCTGGTAGTGCACCTTGTTGCCGAGGCTCACGCCATCCTCGACCACACGGCCATGACCGCAGAGATAGAGCACCGCCGGACAGGGGTGCTCCGCGGATGCATCACTGGGCAAATAGAGGTTGGCCGTGACATACAAGCCAGGCCGCGATTGGTAGTGCAGTTTCTCCACCACGCATCCACTGCGACCGCTCTCCCCGGCGAAGGTGAGCCGCCCCGTGACCACCGCAGCCAGCTGCTCAGCGCTGGCGGGGGTGAGTGCTGCGGCATCGAGGCCAAACATGTCGAGCAGCTGTTCGCGGGCTTGAGATCTGCCCGCCTCCCAGTCGTCAATCGTCCGCACATCAGCGAGGCACCGCTCCTCAAGTGCGCGTGTCTCCGCTGCGAAGTAGTCGGCGAGGGCGCGATCCGCGGCGGCTGTCGCGTCGGCGGCCGTTGCCAAAGGGCCGACGGCACTCAGACAGAGGCTCGCCAAAGAAAAACAAACTGATGTCAAAAACGAAGCGCGTGTTTGCCCCATCCCACCCATCCTGACACCCCTTTTTTCGCCGCCCCCCACTTTTTCCCTTCGCCTCACACACGTCAGACCACCAAGATTGGTCGACTGGTCTGCGGCGGGGTAAACTGTCGAGACTATAAACTGTCGACAGATGATCTGCTGCGAGAATTGGCGGACCTTAGCATCGGAAGGACAAGCACATGTTCAACATTCTTGGACATCGCACGCAGGCGTCGTCGTTCTGCGACCACATCTCCCGTCGCAAGATGCTGCAGGTCGGGGCCATCGGCACGTTTGGCCTGAGCCTGCCCAACCTGCTGCGAGCCGAATCAGCAGGCAGCCTGCACCCCGCCGCCCGCTCCAAGAAGTCGGTGATCCTCGTGTGGATGCACGGCGGCCCGTCGCAACTCGACACCTTTGATATGAAGCCCGATGCGCCGTCGGAGTTTCGCGGATCGTTTCGGCCGATCCACTCCAACGTGCCCGGCATCGATGTCTGCGAACTGCTGCCCGAGCACGCCAAGGTGATGGACAAGTGCACGGTCATCCGCAGTTTCTCGCACGGCAACGGTGACCACTGGGCTGCCGCCCACTGGATGCTGACCGGTCGCCTCGGGGCCAATGGCAACGATCGTAAACCCCGCTACCCGTCGATGGGCGCCGTCGCCTCGCACCTGCTCGGGCCCACGCAGCGGGGCTCACTCGCTGCGGTCAACATGAATGACGGGGGCTTTGGCTTTCACGGCGCATCATGGCTGGGCGTCAGCTACAACCCGCTGCAGTGCGGCTCATTCAGTTACGGCAATGAAGCCGGCGTGTTGCCAGCCGCCAATGCCAACGACTTTGCGCTGCGGGACGGTCTCTCGGAATCGCGGCTGATGAACCGCATTTCGTTGCGGCAACAACTCGACGGGCTCAAGCGACAAATCGACGTCGAGCGGAGCTTCGAGCAGATGGATGCCGCCGAGCAACAGGCGATCGATCTTGTGCTCTCAGGCCGCGTCCGCGATGCCTTCAACCTCGACCACGAAGATGCGGGCCTCCGCGAGAAGTATGGGCCAGGCTGGGGTGAACAGGCACTGCTCGCTCGTCGCCTGATCGAAGCAGGTGTGCGGTACGTGTCGCTCAACACCGGCTACTTTGACGACCACTCCAACATCACGCCGGCACTCAAAGACAAGCTGCCGCGGCATGACCGCGCTGTGGGCGTACTCATTCAAGATCTTGCGGACCGCGGCATGCTCGACGACACACTCGTCGTCGTGGCAGGTGAGTTTGGCCACACGCCTCGGATCAACGGTGATGCCGGACGCGACCATTGGCCGCAGGCCCAGAGCATCCTGCTCGCTGGCGGTGGCTACAAACACGGACAGATCATCGGCGCAACCAACGACAAGGCCGAGTATCCTACAGAACGTAAGATCGGCGTGGAGGACTTCTGCGCCATCGTCTACCGCTCGATGGGGCTCTCGATCGAAGACCACGTGATGGACCTCTCAGGTCGGCCGACCACACTTGTGCCGGGTGGCGAAGTGCCGTCTGAACTGCTCTGAACCGCCGCACGGCAAAGGGGGATCGCCGTGCAACCGCATGTCAAGCTCCAGGCCTGGCGAAGCACCGCGCTCCCAGCGTGGCTCATGTGCGCGGTGGTGGCGTCGCTCGTGGCTGCAGCGAATGCTGATGAGCTCCCAGATCGCGAGACACTCGCGGCCCACACCGACCACTTTGAGCGGGTGATCCGGCCGATCCTCGCCAATCGCTGCGTTTCCTGTCACGGCAGTGAAACCCAGTGGGGGGAGCTGCGGCTCGACCACCAAAATGGCTTTGCCGCAGGGGGTGAGCACGGCCCCGTGGTCGTGGCAGGCGATCCCGCTGGCAGCCGGTTGATCGCGGCGGTCCGCCGCGAGGGGGACCTCGCGATGCCCCCAGACGAGCCCCTCCCTGCTGAAGAGATCGCGGCCCTGGAACAGTGGGTCGCGGAAGGCGCAGTGTGGCCTGACGATGGCCCGGGCATCCCAGACCCGGCGGAGGCCGGCAGCCGGCACTGGGCGTTTCAACCGCTCACCCACCCGACCATCCCAGCACCTGGCGAGCAGCCCTGGATGGACGACTGGATTCGCACGCCCGTCGATGCGTTCGTGGCCCACCAACTCGCTGCCGCAGAACTGAGGCCTGCAAGCGTTGCCGACCGCCGCACGCTCCTTCGCCGACTCTCCTACGACCTCACAGGCTTGCCCCCCACGCTCGCTGAAGTTGAGGCCTTCGTCAGCGACACCTCTCCCGATGCCTACGAACAGGTCGTGGAGCGGCTGCTCGCCTCCCCGCACTACGCCGAGGCTCAAGCCCGCACGTGGCTCGATCTCGCCCGCTATGCCGACACGAAAGGTTATGTCTACGCCCGTGAGCACCGGATCTGGGTCCATGCCGCCGCCTACCGCGACTGGGTCGTCGAGGCCTTCCGTGACGACATGCCCTACGACCGCTTTCTGACACTGCAGATTGCCGCCGATCAGGCAGCCCCGCACGATCTCCACGCCCAGGCAGCGATGGGATTCCTCACGCTCGGCCGTCGGTTTCTCGGCGTCACGCACGACATCATCGATGACCGCATCGACACCGTCACCCGGACCACGATGGGACTCACGGTCGCCTGCGCCCGCTGCCACGACCATAAGTACGACCCGATTCCCACCGACGACTACTACGCTCTCTACGGCGTGTTTGCCAGCTGCACCGAGGACCTCCTGCGACTTGAGCCACCAGCGACGGAGGCTGATGCCGACGCAGCCCAGCAGGCCTTTGAGGCGGGCCTCGCCGAGAGGGAACAGAAGTATGCCGACATGTTGGCCACTCGCCGGCGTGAAGCGGCCGACCGAGCACGGGCGCGGTTCACGGCGTACCTGATCGCACAAACTGAGCTGGAGAACTATCCCGCTGAAGGCTTCGATACCCTGCTTGGCGAAGACGACACCATCCCGGCCTTTGTGCGGCAGTTTGAGCGTTTCTTCGCCGAGCCAGAGCGGGCACGCGATCCTGTGTTCGCCCCCTGGGTCGCCTTCGCAAACCACTTCCGTGGTGAACCGTCTGCCGGCCTTGAGAGCCTCTGCCATCAGCTCTCCGCTGCAGGGATCCCTGTCAACGCACGCGTGGTGGCCATGCTCGACCCGCCTCCCTCGTCGATGCGAGACCTCGCCGAGCGATACGGCCAGCTCTTCACCGAAGTGGAGGCAGAGTGGCAAGCAGCCGTTGCGGCGGCCAATGCCGCGGGCCAGCCGCCGCCAGAGCGACTGGCCAGTGACGACCTCGAACAACTCCGCGATGTGCTCTACGGACCAGGGTCGCTGTGCAACGTGCCCGATGAGCCGATCGTGTCGGTGGAGGGCTACTTCCCCACCAGCGTCTGCGAAGAACTCTGGAAACTCCGCGCCGACGTCGACCGCTGGATTCTGGAGCAGCCTGCTGCCTCGCCGTTTGCCGTGCGGTTGATCGACCGTGAGCAGCTCCGCACGCCCTGGGTGTTTCGCCGAGGCGACCCGAAGCAGCCGACGCGTCCTGTCGACCGACGGTTTCTGTCGCTGACGGCAGCAGCCGAGCCTCAGTCCTTTCAGCATGGCAGCGGCCGCCTGGAACTGGCCCAAGCCATCGTCGATCCGCAGAATCCACTCACCGCACGGGTCTGGGTAAACCGCCTCTGGCAGCAGCACTTTGGACACGGGCTCGTCGACACGCCGAGCGACTTTGGCACGCGTGCCCCAGCTCCCAGCCACCCAGCCTTGCTCGACTGGCTCGCAGAGGAGCTGATCTCAAGTCACTGGAGCACAAAGCACATCCATCGACTGCTCGTGTGCTCAGCTGCCTACCGGCAACAATCGGCAGGGGCGTTCGACGCGGCGACTGCCCGCCTCGCTCGGGAACGCGACCCCTCCAATCGCTTGCTCTGGCGGATGAACGCCCGGCGACTCTCCTTCGAAGCGTTTCGTGACACACTGCTCTCCGTATCGAATCGACTCGACGAACGGATGGGCGGCCAGGCAACCGACATGCTTGCCGGCGACGGCCTGACCAACCGTCGCCGTAGCCTGTACGGGCTGGTCGATCGGCAGTTCTTCCCCACGGTGCTGCGGGTATTCGACATGGCGAACCCTGATCTGCATGTACCCACACGCAGCCAGACCACGGTGCCTCAGCAGGCTCTGTTTGCCCTCAACCATCCCTTTATGGCCGAGCACGCTCGTGCCGTGGCGTCGATCGCCAGCGAGCAGGCCGGGAGCCCTGACGAAGCCGTGCGATCGCTCTATCGGTTGGTGCTGCAACGAGAGCCCACCGCCGCACAGCTCTCTCAGGCCACCGAGTTTTTGCACATGCCCGATACCGAGGCCTCCACCACGCCTGCCGAAGCCAACGACTGGCACTACGGCTACGGACCGATTGACCCCGACAGTGGCGCGCTCGCCTCCTTCACTCCCCTCCCCCACTTCACCGGCGATGCCTGGCAGGGGAGCGCCGCCTGGCCAGACAGTTCCCTCGGATGGGTGCAGCTCACCGCAGAAGGCGGACACACCGGGAACGACCTCGCCCATTCGTCGGTTCGCCGCTGGATTGCTCCACACGCAGGTGTGTTCTCGGTCGCCTCTGACGTCACCCACGAGGTGGAGGCTGGCGACGGCATTCGCTGCCATCTGCTGGTGCGTTCTGAAAGAGTGGCCACCGCCGTCGTCCACAACTCCAAGCAGACGCTCAGTGGAGGCCCCTTCTCTCTTTCCGCGGGCGACACCATCGACTTCGTGGCCGACGTCCGCGACACCCTCAACAGCGACCAGCACCTCTGGACGGCCACCATCATGGAAATCGTACAGGCCTCCGAGGATCGCCCTCCCCGCACCTGGAACACGACTCGCGACTTTTTCGGCCCTCATGCTCCGCACCTCTCCCGGTTGGAACAGATCGCACACGTGCTGCTGATCTCCAACGAAACGATGTTTGTGGACTGAGCCATCCCGCACAGAGAACCTGACGATGACGCTGCTTCCCTGCTCTCGCCGTGAACTGCTCAGCCGCTCTGCGATGGGGCTGGGTGCGTTGGGATTGGCCGATGTGCTCGCCAACCAGCAGCCTGCGGTCGCCGCCGGTCCTGCCGGAGGGCCCCACTTTCCGCCACGTGCCAAGCGGGTGATCCACTTTTTCTTAAATGGCGGCCCTTCACACGTCGACACCTTCGACCCCAAGCCGGCCCTAGCCACGTATGCCGGCCAGCCCCTCCCCACCACCCTCACCACCGAACGCAAGACCGGCGGTGCGCTGCCTTCGGCCTTCAGTTTCTCCCGCTACGGTGAGAGCGGGCTCGAGGTGAGCGAGATCTTCGCCAAGACCGCAGCCCACGCCGATGACATCGCCGTCATCCGCTCGATGGTGGCTGATGTGCCCAATCATGAGCCGTCGCTGATGCTGATGAACTGCGGCAACTCCGCGCAGCCTCGACCAAGCGTTGGCGCCTGGACGCTCTATGGCCTCGGGAGTGAAAACGAGAACCTGCCCGGTTTCATCGCGATGTGTCCTGGTGGCATGCCGATCAAGGATGCGGAGAACTGGCAGGCGGGCTTCCTACCCGGCATCTATCAGGGCACGTTCGTCGACCCACAAAACGCCAGCATTGAGAAGCTGATCGAGAACACCCGCAGCCGTCACGCAACGAGTGCGATACAGCGGAATCAACTGGACCTGCTGGCTTCTCTCGACCGCGAGCACGCTGCCGCGCGAGTCGACACCAGACTCGAAGCTCGCATCCAGTCGTTCGAACTCGCCTTCCGCATGCAGACGGCAGCTGCGGAAGCATTTGATCTTTCCCGGGAGCCTCAATGGATTCGCGACGCCTACGGTGATCATGTTCATGGCAGACAAACCTTGATGGCTCGCCGATTGCTGGAACGAGGCGTGCGTTATGTCCAGCTCTGGCATGGCGCGGGCCAGCCCTGGGACAACCATTCCGACATTGCAAACGCTCACCGCAACCTCGCCGGCCAAATCGACGGCCCGATCGCGGCCCTGATGACCGACCTCAAGGCACGCGGCATGTTTGAAGACACGCTGATCATTTGGGGTGGCGAGTTTGGTCGCACACCCACCAGCGAAGGTGGCAGCGGTCGCGATCACAACCACTACGGATTTTCGGTGTGGATGGCTGGTGGGGGCATCAAAGGTGGCCAGACCTACGGTGCCACCGATGACTTCGGGTTCCAAGCAGTCGACAAGCCCACGAGCGTGCACGACCTCCACGCCACCATCCTCCATTTGCTGGGCATGGACCATGAACGGCTCACTTTCCGCTACGCTGGTCGCGATTTCCGGCTGACCGACGTGCACGGCAAGGTGTTGAGCCCACTCCTCTCCTAGCGTGCCTCAGCCCCTCCATCGCGAGAAACACCGTGGAACGCTTCAACGAAAACCGTACGGCACACGAGCCAGCAGACGCCTCGGCTGAACCGTGCGATGCGTCGCCATCGCGACCGGCATGCCCCGTGTGCGGTGGGCCCCTCTTGGAAATCAGGGCCAAACTGCAGTGCAGCCGTTGCCACAGGATCTGCGAAACCTGCTGCGAGGGGGGGCGTGGATGAAAACTTTCATTGAAAACTCCTTGTGGTACGTTTAAGCGACGTTTTCTTGCCCGTCTTTCCTTTTCGAGGCCTCTCTGCACGTGTCGATTGTTTGTGACAAGGAAGTTCGTTCGTCGTCGGACGCTATCGATCAGGAGGCGGCCGCTGATGCGGCAGTCGAGAGACGGTATCCCACCAAGAGCGATGTGATCGCCGTCATCCCGGCGGAGTGTTTTGAGCGAAGCCTGATCAAGTCGTCGCTCTATCTCGTATCGTCTCTGGTGCTGACCATCGGCAGCGGTGTGCTTGCCGCCATGTATATCCCACTAACATGGGCGTGGCTCCCAGCCTGGATCGCCTACGCGATCTTCGCGGGGACCGCTGGCACTGGGTGCTGGGTCATCGCGCACGAGTGTGGCCACCGCGCCTTCACCAAGTACAACTGGTTGCAGGACCTCATCGGCTTCGTGCTCCACAGTGCGCTGCTCGTGCCTTACTTCTCCTGGCAGCGGAGCCATGCCATTCACCATGCCCGCACCAACCATCTCGACCTCGGAGAAACGTTTGTGCCACTTCGTGACACGACGGCTCCTGGCAAGACCTGGATCTGGTGGCAGAAGAACATGGGCGACGAAGCGTTTGCCGTCTTCGTGATGGTTTCGCGATTCCTCGTCGGCTGGCCCGTGTACCTGTTTACCGGTGCTTCGGGAGGCCCTGCCCGGGGATGGACCAATCACTTTTGGCCAACACGGCCTTTCTCTGACGCCCTGTTTCCCGGGAAGTGGCGAGCGAAGGTGTGGGTGTCGTCCGTTGGAGTGTGTGCGATGCTGGGCCTGCTCGGCTGGTGGGCATCCTCCGCAGGCATTGCGACGGTGCTTGCGCTCTACGTGGGCCCTTACCTTGTGGTGAACTTTTGGCTGGTCCTCTACACGTGGTTGCAGCACACCGATGTGGCTGTGCCTCACTTCGAAGATGACGAATGGACGTGGGTGAAGGGCGCCTTCATGACGATCGATCGCCCCTATGGCGTGGTGCTCGATTTTCTTCACCATCGCATTGGCAGCACACACGTCGCCCACCACATCGACGCTCGGATCCCGCACTACAACGCGGTCAAGGCAACGCGAGCACTGCAGCAGCACTTCGCAGATCTCTACCTCTACGATCCAACGCCTATCCCGCAGGCGCTCTGGAGGATTGCCACCCATTGCAACGTCGTCAGCAAGGCCGACGAAGGCTGGAAGTTCTCTGGGCCGACAAGGCTCCAATCGCCTCAATGATGAGGCGAGGCACCGGCGGACCTTGAGAAGAGCGTGGTCGCATGGCCGCGATCCGCGTGCCCTGATTGGGATGTGAGGATGCCGATGTCTGACAAATGCCCCCTGACAGGCCGCACCGTCTTGCTGGGCCTGCTGCTGAGCCTGAACCTGCTGACGAGCCTTTCCGCAGACGAGAGCATCGCACCCGCTGCAACCGATGACCTCGCCCATCGCGGCGGCGAAGACTGGCCTCGTTTTCTCTGGCCACGCGGTGATGGCACCAGCAGCCTGGCGGAGATCCCCCTGCCCTGGCCTGAGGGTGGCCCCCGGATTGTGTGGCATGCCGAGATGGGCGAAGGCTACGGCGCTCCAGCGGTGGCTCAGGGCAGGATTGTGCTCTTTGATCGCGTGGCCGATCAGGCCCGCCTTCGCTGCCTTCATGCGGAAACCGGCGAACAACTTTGGAGCGTCTCCGACCCCACCAGTTACCGAGACACCTTCGGCTACGACGGCGGACCTCGCTGCTGTCCGGTGATTGCCGGCGATCGGGTGCTGACGTTTGCGGCCGACGGTCTGCTGACCTGCCGCAGCCTCGTCGATGGGAAGCCGCTCTGGCAGATCGACACGACCGCTCGCTACCACGTTGTGCAGAACTTCTTCGGCGTGGGTGCGGCCCCACTCGTGATCGATGCCGCAACCAACGGCGGGTTACCCGGACAACTCGTGATTGTACCCGTGGGAGGGAGTGCTCCAGGCTCCGCGCCGCCAGCCCCGGAACGGCTCGATCTGGTGCGGGGAGTCGACAGCGGCCTCGTCGCCTTCGACCTTGCAACCGGCAAAGAGGTCTGGCGGTGTTCGAGCGAACTGGCGAGTTACTCGTCCCCTGTCCTGACCGAGTTTGGCGGAAGACAGCGACTGCTGGCTTGGATGCGGGAGCACTTGCTTTCGGTGGACCCGCTCACGGGCCGCGAGACCGGCTCCTTCCGCTGGCGAGCCAGCGAACTCTTTAGCGTGAACGCCGCCAACCCGGTCGTGCTTGGCAACCAAGTTCTGCTCTCTGAGACGTATGAGCCGGGTGGCGTGCTCCTCGACGTAACGTCTACGCCGCGGGGCGATACCTTCACACCCGTGTGGACGAGCCCCAAGGGAGCCCGACCCGATGCCACGCTTAAAGCCCACTGGGCCACGCCCGTCGTGCACGAAGGCCACCTCTACGGGACAAGTGGCCGCAACATCGGCGATGCCCGTCTGGTCTGTGTCGATGTGGCCAGTGGTGACGTGAAATGGAGCGAACGTGGTCTCGGTCGAGCCAGTGTGGTGCTCGTCGACGATCGGTTGTTGGTCATTGGTGAGTTTGGAGAGTTGCTCGTTGTGCAAGCCACTCCTGAGGCCTACACACCCCTGGCCGAAGCCACGCTGACCGATCCAGCCACTGCCGCCCCCTTGCTGGCCCCTCCCTGCTGGGCGGCTCCGGTCATCGCTCGCGGCTACGCCTACCTCCGTGGTGCTGGTCGTGTGGTCTGCATCGACCTGCTGCCGTAGCGTTCCGCCTCCGCCGACGTTCCGCACGCAGCGCGGGCGTGTGCGACCCGCTCGATACTGGCGTATCATGAAAGGATGATCCTTCGGGAGTGTCGCCTGGGGTGTGGGAGGCAGTGTTTTGTTCACTTTTGAAGACACCATCCGCACGGGTGGTCGGCTCGCACGACGCCCGTTTCTTAAAGTCGGTGGGACTCTCGCCGCAGTCGGGCTCGGTGGTCTCGCGACGACGGCGGCGGAAGCGGCCGCGCTGCAGCAGCTCACCCGCGACCGCTCCGTGATCTTCCTGTTCATGCACGGCGGGCCATCACAGTTTGAAACGTTCGACCCCAAGATCGGTGGTCCTGCCAATGCCCGCAGTGTGACCGGTGAGATTGCGACCTCGATCCCCGGCGTCTCCTTCGGTTCCACGTTTGAGAAACTCGCCGCTCGGGCCCACCTCCTTACAGTCGTCCGATCGTTTGTCACCGGTGATGGCAACCACGACATCAAGCCCGTCGTCGGACGAGCAACGCTCGGTGCCAACATGGGTTCGCTCTACGCTCGCGCAGCGGGTGTGCTGCGAACCGACAACGCCATGCCCACCAACGTGATGCTCTTCCCCCAGGCGGTCGACGCCGATGCTGGGCCAGCGATCACACAGTTCGGCAACTTCGAAAGCGGCGGCGAACTTGGCCCCAGCTATGGCCCGCTGGTGCCTGGCGGAAGCGGCCCCTTCCTCGACAACCTCACGCTCCATCTGCCACAGGAGCGGCTGGCCCACCGCCGTAGCCTCTTGGCCTCGCTCGACCGGGGCCGCCGCTGGCTCGACACGCCGTCGGTCCGCTCGATGCTCGATGGCGAAGGGCTGGCCTTCGATGTACTCGGCCGAGGTGTGGCCGACGCCTTCACGCTCGATGGCGAAGATCCCGCCACGATCGCCGCCTACGACACGGCAAGCCGGTTTGACGTCGCCAGGCTCAACAAGAAATGGAACAACCACCAACACTACACCGACCACAATCGTTCCATTGGCAAACTCTGCCTGCTTGCTCGCCGTCTCTGTGAGCGAGGCTGCGGTTTCGTGACCGTGACCACCAGCTTCGTGTGGGACATGCACTCCGATGTGAACAACGCCCCGGTCGATGTAGGCATGGACTATGTCGGGGCCCCGTTTGACCACGCCGTTGCCGCGCTCATCGACGACATCGAAGCGCGGGGCTTGCGCGACAAGATTTTGCTCGTCTGCTGCGGCGAGATGGGCCGCACGCCGGTCATCAACGCTACCGGCGGCCGCGACCACTGGGGTGGGTTGGCACCCCTGCTGCTCTACGGTGGTGGCCTTGAAGGCGGCCGCGTGATCGGCCAATCGACCCGCGACGGAGGCCAGCCGGCAAGCGACCCTGTGACCATTCCAAATCTGGTAGCCACGATCATGGAGCGGCTGCTCGATCTGTCTGTTGTGCGATTGCAGACAGACCTGCCCACCAGTCTCCAGGCCCTCTTCGCCCGCGGTGAGCCGATCCGCGGCTTGGGGTGAGCTGCCGTTGGTCAGCGACGGCAGCATCTCGGCGGGCTGGGAACTGCCGCCGGCGGCGGCGGGCGACCGCTCCTGCGGGCACGGCCGCGGCCGCCAAGCGCAGCAGCGAGGCGGGCAAAAAAGTGACACCGGGGCCCCGAAAAAACGCTCCCCGAACCCGAAACTCGCCGGTTTTGCGGGAAAACCCCTGCGTATGATGGTGGGAGAAACGAGGGTCGTTTCAGCTTCGCCAGCGGTGGCTTGACGCGACCCGCAATACATGCACAAATGAACACAATGGGATTCTTGGAGGATTTCGCATGGCGACGGTGCTGATCGACGAGCAGTGCGAAATCCCCGCCGGGATCGGCACGCTGGCCGACTTCCGCCGGTGGGCAGTTTCACCCGAGTTTCCCCCGACCGGCCGCATCGATTGGGTGGCCTCCCGCATCGAGGTCGACATGTCGCCGGAAGACATCTTCACCCACGGCACACTCAAGTCGGAGATCGTGGGCCGCCTGTGGACGCTCGCCAAAGACCGGGGCATGCATCTGTTCACCGGAGAAACCCGGGTGTCGAACCCTTCGGCCGATCTCTCGGTCGAACCCGACGTGGTGATCGTGACCGACGCCGCGATCGATGCCGGCCGGGTCAGGCCCATCCCCGCGGCCAGCAGCAAGCCCGATCGGTTTGTCGAGTTCGAGGGCAGTCCTGATCTCGTGATCGAGATCGTCAGCGATGCCTCAGTCGCCAAAGACCCGCGTCGGCTGCCAGCCGCCTATCACAAGGCCGGCGTCGGTGAGTTCTGGCTTGTCGACGCCCGCGGGCCGGAGACCAGTTTCACGATCTACCGGTGGGAGCCGGCGGGCTTCACCCCACACCATACCGCCGCAGGCCTGGCCCGCTCCGCCCTCTTTGGCTGCGGCTTCTCGCTCACTCGATCCCGCAACCCGCAAGGCCGGCCGGTGTATGACCTCGCTGCCCACGCGGATGAGCAGCCACCGGCCTGAGCGCCCGCCAACAGGCTTCTTTCTGCGCAACCCGCCGGCTTCCTGATCGATGCTTCTGCCAACGCGACGGGCAGCGGCCGCCAAGAGCAGCAGCGAGGAGGGCTCGGGCACGCTGTAGACCAGGCTTACGTCTTGGCCGACCTGCGAGAGCGTGAACGACGCGTTTGGCAGAGCGGCGGCAAACGAATCGCCCTGAGCGTCGAGCCAGGTGGCCGAGGTGATCGACAGGTTGCCGAAGTTCGACGTCGTGCCCGTCGAGAGGTCTCACACCAGCCAGGCTCGGTTCGACTGCCAGGTTTTCCGATCCCGCGGGCGATCCGCGAAGGCCACTGACTCAGCGACCAACACCGTCACTCATCTCTCCGTTCCGCCGCCGCCGGCTTCGCGGTTGGGACTTCCGGCCGCAGCTGGCCGAGCACGCCGGGCAGTTCGATCCCCGCCTGGTTGGCCAGCTCGTGCATCGGCGGCAGGGAGCCGATCAGGCCGGAGAGGAAGTCGCTCGTGGAGCCTTTGCCGCCGGCTGCCTGACGGCCGCCATCCCAGACGGTGATCTTGTCGATCTTGAGATTGGCGATCGCCTTGACCTGCTCCTTAATCAACTCCGGCAGTTGCTCGATCAACAACAGCGTGGGGGCGATCTGCGGATTCTCAGCACAGGCCTCCACCAGCTTGCGATAGCCGTCGGCCTTGGCCTCGAGCACCTTGCGCACGCCCTCGGCTTCCGCGTTGTAGCGGGCGAGGATCGCGTCGGCTTCGCCTGCGGCTTCGCGGCGGAGTTTCTCAGCAGCAGCCTCCGCAGCGATCTCGATCTGCTTCTTGCGAATCTCTTCGGGAGCAATGATCTCCTTGGCCAGCCGAGCAAGCTCCTGCTCCCGCTCCTTCTCCAAAATTGCTCGCGCCGACTCAGCCCTGGCCACGTCGCTCCGCCGCTGGGCTTCCGCTCTCACCTCGGCGAGCTTTGCGTCGCTTTCGGCGACTTCGGCGTTTGAGGCGTTTTCCCCCTGCCGGGCGAGTGACTCGGCCTTGGCCGTCTGCACACGCTGCGACTGCTCGGCATTCTTTCGGGCAATCGCTGTTTCTGCCGCCCGGTCGGCCGTGGCAATTTCATGATTCCGCCGCGACTCCGCCTCACCGGTGATCGCATCCGCCTCGAACTTGGCGAGCGCCAGCCGCTGGCCGCGGTCGGCCTGCTTCCGCCCCTCCTCCGCCTTAGCGTTTTCCTCGGCAACGCGGACCTCTCGCTCGCGGACCGCCTCGGCCTCGCCGATCGCCCCTTCCCGATCCTGCTGCGCCACTTCGACCTTGGCCCGATTGATGGCTTCGGCCGCGGCCCGCTTGCCGATCGCCTGGATGTATCCGCTCTCGTCGGTGATATCGCGAATGTTGACGTTGATCAGCTCCAGGCCGATCTTGTTGATCTCCTCGGCAACGTTCTCGTTCACAAGGGTCATGAACTTTTCGCGGTCCTTGTTAATCTCTTCGATCGACAAGGTCGCAATCACCAACCGCAACTGCCCGAGGATGATGTCTTGGGCCTGCTCACGGATCGTATCTTCCTTGAGCATGAGGAGACGCTCTGCGGCGTTGTTCATCAGCACCGGATCGGTGGAGATGCCAACAGTGAACGTACTCGGCACGTTCACGCGAATGTTGTTGAGCGAGAGGGCGCCCTCGAGCGGGATCTCAATCACTAACGGCTCGAGTGAGAGAAACTCATGAGCCTGGATCAGCGGAATGACAAACGCACCGCCGCCGTGCATGCACTTGGCCGCCTTCTGTCCACCCACCTGACCGTAGATCACGAGGATGCGATTGGACGGGCATCGCTTGTACTGCTTCAAAACGAAGATCAGGAAGAACAGGAAGATCAGGCCGGCTGCAGTAAACAGGCCGATCCAGAGGAGTCCGTTGAGAGCTTGATCTTCAGGCATGATGAGCACTCGCGAAAACAGGAGAAGAGAGAAGGAAAGATGGAAGGAGGGCGATCCAACGTGATGCCGGCTTTAGACAGGCTCTACACCGAGCATGCCGTCGTCTCGCACCGCAACAACCCGGACCGTACTGTGCAACTCGATTCGTTCGCCGCGACTTGTTGCCGAAAACTCCCGCTGATGGTTGCGGATCACGACGCGGACTCGCCCACTTCCTGAGGCGGGAATCGCCACGGTCACCGTGCCTACGAGTCCGACAGCATCACGACGATAGACATTCCCATCACCCGCGAGGCTGTAGACCAGTTTGAAGCCCAGCCAGAGCAGCCCGACAAACAGTCCGCCCACGACGACCCCTGCAATGGCTGACGCGCTCCAGTCCCAACCGAGGCTTCGGAAGGCGACCAGGCCGCCCCACCCCCACCCCATCCCAAAGCCCACAACGCCTTGCAGCGAGAGCACCTTAAACGCGCTGTTCCCGTCGCCACCGCCATCGGGCAGGTCGATATCGCCGCCGCTGTCGAGGCCTCCATCGCCTCCCACAAACAGCAGCAAGACCGTGACGCCAAACAGGAGACTCGCCACAACGGCGACCCCCGTGAACCACTGCGCACCCTCGGTTAACAAGAGATTCATCATGGCACACTGACCAACGGGAGGATCCGGAAGATGACTCGTTCTTGAAACCCTACCACGGGTTTATCGGTCGTGCTGGATCGGTAAAGTGGCCGCTTGTAACGGTTCGACCGGCTGCAACAGCCAGGGCGACCGCGGCGCGCCGTCCAACGCCGGTGTCTTAAAGAAGAAGGGGGCCAGATCGACCCACGACTCCTTGCGAAACACCGGGTGGATCGCCCTGCTTGGCAAAGAGTCGCTTGAGCGGGGTGCACCTCACCGCGGAGAGGGTCCGGTTCAACAGAAACCGGTCGACCCCAAACTCTCAACTGCTTGAGGGAGGAGCGTCGCGGCGTCTCCTCCCTCAAGAACGATCACTCTTCAAGCAGTTTCGCCAGGGTTGGCTCCATCGCTTCTGCCCAGATCGCATATCCGGCCGCTTCGGGGTGAAGCAGATCCGGCATGACTTCCTTGGTGAGCACGCCATCCTCGGTGAGAAACTTGTCGTTGATGTTCAAGAAGAAAACCGTTTTGTCGTTCCCCATCTTGGCGAGCATCGCATTGGTCAGGTCGTTGTTCTCGCGCTGAGGATCCTTGGCTTCGGCTGACCTTGGGAAAATCCCGAGCAGCAGAATCTTGGTCTTCGGCGAGATCTCCTGAATCCGCCGCACAATTCGACTCACGCCGATCGCGATCACCTCGGGAGCGTCCATCCGGTGACCGGTGTTGTTGGTGCCGATCATGATCACGGCCACCTTGGGCTCGTAGCCATCGAGCTCGCCCTTGTCGAGCCGCCAGAGCACGTGCACAGTGCGGTCGCCACCGAAGCCAAGTTAGATCGCCTTCAGATCACCGTAGTACTTCTCCCAGGTTTCCTTGCCATGCCCTTCCCAGCCATGGGTGATCGAGTCGCCAATGAAGGCCACCTCCCAGCCACCCTCTTTGACGAGGGCCAGTTTTTCTGCGTGCCGCTTCTCCCACCATTCTTGATCGAGCCGATCGGCCGGCGTCGTGGCCATCTGCATGCTCTCAGAGTTGGGCACCTCGACGGCGTGCGTGCTGCTGAGCCCGCACACCACGGCCGCAAGCGACATCACACCAAGCACCACACCGCGAAGGCTATTGTTCACCGCCATCTGACACCACTCCCAAGAGGTCACGATTAAACACATGTCACGTTGATCCGTGCAGCCGGGTGACACCCGCAACAGGCGTCAGCCGCATGCCGTTACAGCAAATCCGTCACGATACTCTTTCGTCAGCAGCTCGCTTGCCTCCGGCGCGTTGGTGAACTGCCCGGCTTCGGCATCCCACTCCAATACCTTCTGTGGCTCGCTCAACTGACCGTCAACCGGATTGAGCGTGGCCACCGCCAGCCGTGTCGCGACATTCCCGAGCTGCACCGCCTCAGCCAGCGGCCCCGCGTACGTGAAGTCGTCTGTGGTCTTCTCTCCACCCATGGCCGCATCCACCCAGTCGTGCCAGTGGTTTCGCTCGCCAACATCGGGCATCGCAAACCCCTGAAACTTCTCCACTGGGTAGAGCGAGGGCATGCCCACATGCGGCAGCACCATCGTGCCTTCCTCGCCGATGAACAGGCTGCCACCTCCGGGAAGATCCTTATCGCCCGGCATCTGAGCCAGCGAGTGCGCCGGCTTGATGCCGCCATCGGTCCAGGTCACCGGCAGCGTCTCTCCTGCAGTGTGCTCCGTACCGGCAAACTCGTAGCGAACCTTCTCGTAGGTCGGCCAGACCTGGTCGTTGATCCCGCTGTTGGTGGCCTGCACGCTCTTCACCCTGTTGATGCCCGTGGCCGTAAACACGGGATCGAGCACGTGGCATCCAAAGTCGCCCAGAGCTCCCCCGCCAAAGTCCTGCCAGTCTCGCCAGGTGAAGGGGTGGTAGGCCGGAGCGTAGTCCCGCATCGGCGCTGCTCCGATCCAGAGACTCCAGTCGACGTTCGCCGGCACCGCAGCAGTTGCAGGAGGTGCGAAGAGCCGGGTTCGCTGATTCCCGGTTACGCCAATCCAGGAGTGCACCTCTCGCACTTTCCCGATCACGCCGTCTCGGATCAACCTGGTGCCAAGCCGATACGCCACATGCGAGTGAATCTGATTGCCCATCTGCGTGGCCACACCAGTTTTCTCCGCCCACAGCCGCATCTGCCGGCACTCCCAGACGGTGTGGGCCAGTGGCTTCTGACAGTACACATGCTTGCCCAACTGCATCGCCGCCACAGCCACCGGCGCATGCATGTGGTCGGGCGTGTCGACCAGCACGGCATCGAACGTATCGCCCAGCGCAGCAAACATCTCCCGGTAGTCCCGGTAGTGGGGCACACCGGCAAACTTTGCATCGGCTTTCCCGAAACGATTGGCATCGATGTCGCAAAAGCCCACGAACTGCACCGACGGGTGGCTCCCGACCTGCGACAGGTCAGAGAAGCCCATCCCGTCGACGCCCACACAGGCCACCTGAAGCTTGCTGGCGAGATTGCGTGCGCGAACCACGCCCGGCGCTGCGGCGAGCGCCGCACCGAGCCCAACCGTTTTCAGAAAGCCACGACGATGGACGGCCATGCTCATGCTCCAGGAGGAAAGCCTTCGCTCAGACAAGTTTGGTCTTGCCCGGGATCGCAAACTGCGGTTCGGGCAGATCAGCATCCCAAGTGAGGTTCTTGGGGAAGAGATCCATTTCACTCTTCGTGGCGAGATAGTCGAAGGCCACCTTCTGCCCGGTGTAGGCGGCCACACGGCCGAGCACCGCGACGAGTGAACTGTCGGCGGTCTGAGCGAGTTCCACGATCGGGTTGCCTGCCCGGATCGAGTCGATCAGATCCTTGTGCTCCTGCTTGTAGGCGTCGGCGATGCTGCCACCCATCTCCCACATCAACTCGCCCTTCATGTCGTAGATCCGCGACCCACTGTTGATCGCACCGATCTCGCAACGACCCTGGGAGCCATAGATCACGCTGCCGTTGTCGCCAGTGGTATCGGGAATCTGCCGACACATGAACGACACGATCTTGTTGCCCGGGTACTCGTAGTCAACGACAACGTTGTCCCACATCTCGCTGTCAGCGGGACGGGTGAAGCGGCCGCCAGACCCATAGGCCGACACCGGATTGGAACCCATCACCCAGTTGATCGTGTCGATGTTGTGCACGGCCTGCTCAACGATCTGGTCGCCGCTGAGCCAGATGAAGTGCATCCAGTTGTTCATCTGATACTCAGCATCGCTCATTTCTGGCTGACGCGGCCGGTACCAGATGCCACTAGAGCAGTAGCGGGTGGTGGCCGAGACGATCTCGCCGATCGCGCCTTTGCGGATCTGCTCGATCGCACCGAGGTAGTTGGTCTGCCGACGATACTGGGTGCCCGTCACGATGCCCGTGCCGTTGGCAGCCGCCATCGCATGGGCCTCCAAACAGATGCGATAGCCGGCAGGATCCACGCACGATGGCTTCTCGGCGAACACGTGCTTACCAGCAGCCACGGCGTCTCGCACGTACCTGGGGCGAAAGCCCGGCGACGTGGTCATGATCACCACATCGACTTCCGGATCGTCAAGAATCCGCTGATACGCATCGAGCCCTTCGTAGATCTTGGCGTCGGGCAACTCCACCTTCCCCTCATGCGCGCCTTGCATCGCCCGCCGCATGGCATCCGCCTTGGTGGCGTAGAGATCAGCAGCCGCCACGAGTTTGATGTTGTCGTTGATCGAGAGGGAGTCATTGATCGCACCCGATCCACGACCGCCACAGCCCACAACCGCAAGCCGCAGTTCCCGCGTTTCTTCAGCAGCCTCCACGGAGGAGTGCACCGCGAGCCCCGCAGCCATGGAGGCGGCCGCAGAGGTACCTAGGAAGTGACGGCGGGTCGGCTGAGAAACAGTGGTGTCGTCGGTGTGGGCTGGCTGCGTCATCGGTATCACCTGAGAATTGTGTGAACTTGGAAGGAACGAGGGCATGTCCGTGCACGCACGCTCGCCCCCCTCGGGCTCGTAAATCCCTGTCGGGCACCATGATACCCGACAAGCACGCTGCTTTCCCATGGTCTCAGAGCGTGGTAGTTTCCCAAGGTTCGCATCACAGGGGAGGGGAGAATCCCATGCAGACCACGAGCACGCGGCGAGCCTTGTGGATCGCCTTGGCATCGATCACCACCTCGGTTTTTGCCTCGCACATGGCCCGTGCCATCGATGTCGACCGGCAACCGCTGGCGGCACAAGCAGCGCGGCTCAGTGAAGCCCTGACCTCGCTCGGGCAGCCCCTCCCAGCGGAGACGGCCGACGCGCTTCAAGCCGCCCTCTCCCTCGACGACGACGCGGAGGCAGTCGCCGCGATCCAAACCGTGCTCGATCCACTCTGCCTCGTCACGGTCGAGATCAATCCAGAGAGTCGCGTGAAAGCCACGGCCGGCCCGGCGCCAAAAAAGTTGGTGCAGCAGGGGTGGACCGTGTTGCTCGTCAAGGTGCTCAACGAAGCCGGCATCACCGCGGCGCTTGAGGCCACCAGCCCAAACGCCGCCAAGATCGTTGGCCCCTCTTCAGGCTCGCCCGATCCGCCGCCAGGGCTCTCCGATGCGGAAGTGGCCAATCGCTGGGCCGACATCCGTATGTTCAACGAACGGCCGATGACGCCGACGCTCTCGGGCCTCGCCGTCGAGTATCGACTGATTCAGATCTTCAGCCGCGATGCCGGCAAACGTGAGGCGCGGATCGGTTTTGATGCAGGGCAGGGCACCCAGGACCTCGGTTTTCGGTCCGACGTCGACATCCTCTTCGATGCGACCCCTGCTACCAAGGTGGTGTTTGATGTCAAAGATGAAGATGGCAGCGATGCGATGGCCAGTTTCCTGATCAAGGACCCGCTCGGCCGCGTTTACCCTGCTCAAAGCCGCCGACTCGCACCCGACTTCTTTTTTCACCCGCAGGTCTATCGCACCACCGGCGAGCATGTGTTTCTGCCTCCGGGCGAGTATCAGATCAGCTGGACCCGCGGCCCCGAATATCTCACCCAGCGCCGCACGCTGATCGTCGGCCAAGCGTCAGAACAACAGGAGCGATTCCAGCTCACGCGTTGGATTCATCTCGCAAACCGCGGCTGGTATTCCGGCGATCACCACGTGCATGCTGCAGGCTGCTCACACTACGAGAGCCCGACCGCAGGCGTGGGCCCGGAAGACATGATGCGGCACATCCTCGGTGAAGATCTCAACGTCGGCTGTGTCCTCTCATGGGGCCCGTGCTGGTATCACCAGAAGCAGTTCTTCGATGGTGGCGTGCATCCGCTCTCCACAGCGGACTATGTGATGCGGTACGACGTCGAAGTCTCCGGTTTTCCCTCCAGCCATGCGGGGCACCTCTGTCTGCTGCGGCTGGCCGAAGATGACTACCCCGGCACAACCCGGATTGAGCAGTGGCCCAGTTGGACGTTGCCGGTGCTGCAGTGGGGGAAAGAGCAGGGCGGGGTGGTGGGCTTTAGCCACTCTGGATGGGGACTCGAGATTGCCGACGAAAAGATTCCTTCGATGCAGATGCCTCGCTTCGACGGCATCGGCGCCAACGAATACATCGTCGACGTGACCCACGACGCCGTCGACTTCCTCTCGGCCGTCGACACGCCAATCAACTGGGAACTGAACATCTGGTACCACACACTGAACTGCGGCTTTCGCACGCGAATCAGCGGCGAGACCGACTTTCCCTGCATCTATGGGGAGCGGGTGGGGCTGGGCCGGCTCTATGTGAAACTTGATGAAGACGCCCTCGATTTCGATCGCTACGTCGAAGGCATCAAGCAGGGGCGGAGCTATGTGACCGATGGCAAGAGCCATCTCTTTGACTTCCGCGTCGGCGATGCCGAACTCGGTGTCAACGGCTCTCAGCTCGTGGTCGATACACCCGGCGAGGTCACGATCGCGTGTCGGGCCGCAGCCTTGCTGCCGGACACACCACCAGCGGGCCTCGCCGACGTGCGTTCACGGCCGCTCTCCCAAAAGCCCTACTGGGAGTTGGAACGGGCGAGAATCGGGAGCAGCCAAAAGGTGCCTGTCGAACTCCTTGTGAACGGTCGGGTGGTCGCCCGCGACGAAATCGACGCCGACGGCCGCGTGCATGACCTCACCTGGCAGACACAGATTCGCGAGTCTTCGTGGGTCGCCGTCAGGATCTGGCCCTCGAGCCACACCAACCCCATCTGGGTCAACGTGGCAGACAAGCCAGTGCGGGCAAGTCGCGACTCAGCTCAGTGGTGCCTCGACGCCGTGGATGTTTGTTGGCAACAGAAGAAGACGCAGTATCGACAGCAAGACCTCGAAGCTGCCGAAGCCGCCTACAACCATGCCCGCGAGACGTACCGCGTGATTCTTAGCGAGACTCCCCGCGCACAAGCCACCGAGTGAGGGAGTCTCACTCATACTCCCACTTGCTCACCCAGCGGTCGCCTGAGGCCTCCTGCATCTCCCGCAGGAGCTGCTTGTACGACGCGAGCCGCTCGGCATGCGCAGGGTCACTGGCGAGGTTCGTCGTTTCAAACGGATCGCTGGCGACGTGGTATAGCTCAAACGCTGGCCTGTGGATGTAGCCATCGACGGTCGTCCTGCCGTAGTTGGCATCGAGCGAGTGCTGAAACTGCGACTGCCAACTGCTGGCAACCCACAGATCGGAGGCGAAGGGGTAGGGCAGGGGATGGGCAATG
Organism: Pirellulales bacterium; assembly: GCA_049433245.1. Taxonomy (GTDB): domain Bacteria; phylum Planctomycetota; class Planctomycetia; order Pirellulales; family UBA1268; genus M30B53. Next base: position 1,769 of record JBMTLP010000005.1, on the reverse strand, counting down.
TTCCAGATCAACTTCCATTCGCGATCGCGGACCGCCCGCATCGGGTAGTACATCTGGATCTCGTGAAACGTGTGGCTCGCCAGGAGCGTCGTATGATGCTCGGCCGTGCCGTCGCCAAGTATCGGAATCCAAGAACGTCCCTGATAGGCGGAGAGCACTTTCGCCGGCCCGCGGTTCTCGCCGCGAGCATAGGGCTTGTCTTTCCAATACTCGGCGGGCTCCTCCCAGACCACGGGGCGGTTGGCCGCCCGATCAAGCCCACCTGCAAAGTCGACAAGCGACGGCGTAATGTCGATGTGGCTCACGAGCGCCTCGTGCACAACCCCACGGTTGGCTTGATACGGATTTCGCACCACGAGCGGCACTTGCAAACCCGGCTCATACACCGTGGTCTTGCCGCCAGAGAAGGCCATCCCGTGATCGCTGGTGAAGAGAATCAGTGTCTTCTCGTAGAGGCCCGCCTCCTTGAGGATCGCGACGAGCCGCGCCACCCCCTGATCGATTCGCGCACACGACTGGTAGTACTGCGCGAGTTCGCTGCGGGTCTCTGGCGTGTCGGGCAACCACGGTGGCACCGGAACATCAGCCGGATCAAAAAACACCTCCTCAACACCGGGATAACTCCCGCGCTTAGGCTTGTTGCCAAACAGATCGGGCTTGAGCTCAAGGTCGCTGGTCTGATCAAGTCCGCCGCCGCGGTGGGGATCACTGGTGGCGAAATAGAGAAAGAAGGGCTTCTCGTCGTCTGCCGTGAGGAAGGCCCGGCTGGCTTCCGCCATGGCAACTGCGTTGCGGCTGTTGCCCGGGATCTCTTGCTCAAAGTGAAAGACTTCTTCGGGTGCCACGTGATACTTGCCGATCCGCGCGGTGCGGTAACCGGAGCGGGCGAGCACCCTTGGAAGTGAGAGGCCGACAAGGTCGTACCAGGCGGCAAACTTATGGAAGTCGTGCTGATGGCCGTACTGGCCGTTGGCATGGTTGTGCAGGCCGGAGAGCAACACCGAACGACTCGCTGAGCAGCTCGCCGTCGTCGCAAAGGCGTGTGTGAACCGCGTGCCATCGGCTGCGAGCGCATCGATGGCCGGGGTCACGGCGACCGGATCGCCGTAGCAACCCATCGTCGGGCTCTCGTCGTCGGTCACGAAGAAGATGATGTTCCGCTCCGCGGCCGCCGCCAGTTCACCACAGGCGGCCACCAACAGCACCACCACCCACCACTGCCTGCCAAAACTGGTCAGATGCTCCCCACGCACACGCCACCCCTTTCTCTCGATCGGTCGCGCCGCGCCCATGCACGCCGCTTGCGTGCGATCATGACCTAACGCAGCCTCCGGATGGTACCACCTCAAGACAGAGGTTGCCGCGACCGCCTTCTTTCCATGACGCGGTCGGTCAGGGGATCGGTGGCAGCGGCTGCACCGCAGACCCCGGTGAAGGCGGAGAAGGAATGGTGAGTTCCGGGCTTGTCGGAGCCCGCAACACCGATGGCAGCGGCTGCGGCTGCTCCCGTATCGGCTCTTCGAGGGGGAGGGGAACCACTTCATGCGAAGGAAGTTCGTCCCACGACAGTTCGCCCACTGGTGGCTCAACGAGCACCGACGAGGCCTCCGGCTGGCAGCCGCAGGGGGGCAAGGTCATCACGCCAGATCCGAGCGCCGAGCCTCGAGCCGAACCGTCTCCGAGCATTTCACGAGTCTCGGACGGGGCCATTTCCCGAACCGTGCCAACGCCTCCCTCGCAGGGATCGCAATCTTGGCAATCACCATTGG
>JBMTLP010000004.1:0-24719 GCA_049433245.1 Pirellulales bacterium | reverse complement strand
TCACGGCGATTGACGACAATGCCGGCCTGATTTCCGGGATCGTGCGGAACGGCAGCATCACCGACGACCCCACGCCAACCCTCGTTGGCACCGCCGAGGGGAGTAGCGAAATCACGATCTATGACGGGGCCACGGTGATTGGTACGACCCGTGCCGACCTCGCCGGCATCTGGAGCTTTACGCCAGCGACCGATCTTGAAAACCGGTCGCATGCGTTTGCGGCTTTGGCACGCGATCTTGCCGGCAACATCGGTCCGCAGTCACCGCGGTACACGGTTACGATCGACACGGAGGCTCCCGAAGTGTCGATCGATGCAGTTATCGACAACGTCGATCCCTTCCAAGGCCGGGTGGACAACGGCGGTCGCACCAACGACCAGACGCTGACGCTGACGGGCAGGTCGTCTCCGTTCACGACCGTGATCATCAAGAACGGTGCGACGGAGATTGCTCGTGCCGTGACCAACAGCAGCGGTGCTTGGACGGTGACCACGGTGCAGCTCACGGCGAAGACCTACGACTTCGTGGCGAGTGTCACCGATCCGCTGGGCCGCACAGGCGTCTCGCCGACGTACACGGTCACGATCGACCGCACGCCGCCGGCCACGCCGTTGATCGTGGCGATCACCGACAACGTGGGAGCGGTTCAAGGGGCTGTGCCAAACAATGGCACCACCGATGACACCACGCCCACGATCTCCGGCACGGCAGAGCCAAATGCTTACATCAGCATCTTCGTGACACTGCCCGACGGAACGGCTCGTATTGAAGGGGGTATTAGTCTGCGGGCCAACGCCACCGGCAACTGGTCGTACACGCCGACACCGCTCGCCAACGGCACGTACAGCTTCAAGGTGATCGCCACGGATGAGGCAGGCAACTCGAGTGCCTTCTCAGCGATCCGCACGCTGACCGTCGTGGGCAGCAGCATCACACCGCCGGTCAACCCAGGCGTGCTGGCGATCACTGGGGTTGTTGACAATGCGGGCAGCGTCCAGGGCGATGTCGCTCACAATGGCACGACCGACGATGCGACCGTGGAAATCACTGGCACCGCAGCCGCGGCAGCGGTCGTAGAGATCCGAGATGGGCTGACGCTGCTGGGCAGCGTGGTCGCTTCGGCAAACGGCACGTGGTCCTACACCACGCGGCCGCTGGCCAATGGTCTCCACAGCTTCACGGCCACCGTCGAAGGCGTGACCACATTGCCCCGGAACGTCAACGTTCAGGTCGACGCATCAAACCTCGACATCGGGGCGAGCGGCATCTGGGGCCCAGATACCCCCGACGGTTACCGCACGGTGGTGATCGACTTCAACCAGCCGGTGACCGGCGTCACGGTCGATGCCTTCATCATCGAGCACCGAGGTCGAAAGGTGCTCGTGCAAGGTGCGACGGTGACCGGCGGCGGAATGAACTACGTGCTCAAGCTGCCCGATCGGTTCCGCAACCTCACCGGTGGATTCACGATCACGCTGTTCTCGACGGATATCCAGAGCCTGCTCAACCCGGGAAGCACGATGCGGAAGCCCTCGTACTTCACCCTGCCCGACCCAGGTACGAACAACAACCCAGGCTGAGGGTCGGGGAGCCCCGGCTCGTGACCGCGATAAGAAAAACGGCCGCTGCTCACCTCGAGCAGCCCCCGTTTCCGTTTCAGGCATGAGTGCTTAAGCAGCAGCAGGCTTACTCGCCCGCATAGTCAGCGGGCTTGAGCCCCTGCTTTGCTCCATTGAAACCAAACGCGGTGGGCTCAAAGCTGCCCACGATCGCCACATCCGTGCGATCTGCAATCGCGTTTTCCAGGCCCACAGCCCAGTAGCAGGCGTTGACGAGCAGCCGCCTCGTGCCCTCGGCCACCATGTCTGTCGCGGCACCCATGGTCGTCGTAAACACGCGACCTGTGGGTCCCCCATCGACCGCGTAGCTCTTCACCCAGGCCACCGGCATCATCGGGTCGTTCTTCGGCCCATCGACCGGCTCCGCGTCGGGCGTCATCCCGGCCAGTACCTGCCCCAGCACGAGCGGCTTGGAATCGCCGGGCAACGGCAGACGCACACCATACACGTCGGTCGGCCCCCAGATCTCGCCATCCTGGATGCCTCGCAGAATCGGGTGGTCCTTCGACTCCGCAGCGATCAGCCCCCGCGTGCTCTCACGACCGTGGTGCCCGTGGTGGCTGATCCACATCTCACCAAGCACGAGCCGGCCGAAGCCACCTTTCCAGGCTTCCTTCTCCCCACCGTAGCCATTGTTGTAGTGGGCAAACTCAGCGTCGCCGATGCCGTTGAAGGCGTGCGTCGCCGTCCGCATCCCGACAACCGGCCGACCGGAGCGAAGGTAGGCATCGATGTGCTGCATCTGCTCCTTCGGCAACTTGCGGAAGCGAGTGGCAATCACCATCAAGTCAGCGTCGGCAAGCGCCTCAAGCCCCGGAATGTTCTCCTGCTCGTTGGGATCGATCTCGCCACTGCCGGGATTGATGGCAAAAACCACTCGGCAGTCGAAGCCATGCCTCGTCGCCAAGATCTTCGCCAGTTGCGGCAGGGCTTCTTCGCTGCGGTACTCCTCATCGCCGCTGATGAGCACGACCCGCTTGCCCTTACCAGGCCCCTCGTGCCCCTTCACATCGAGCCACAGCTCGGCCCCTTCGACCACTGCAAAGCCCATCAGCGACGCACCAGCCATCGCCAGACCACACCCCATCGCAAACACGCGACGGCCTATCGACGAAACACGCATCGGAAATACTCCCCAAGGAACGCTCCACAACCGTGGACGCTCACGAGAGAATACCGGTCACCACATGGCCGTGCACGTCCGTCAGGCGGAAGTCGCGCCCCTGGAAGCGGAAAGTCAGTCGCTCATGATCGAGGCCGAGGCAATGCAGGATCGTGGCCTGCAGGTCGTGCACGTGCACCTCATCACGGGCCACATGGAAGCCGAGTTCGTCGGTTTCACCGTAGGTCACGCCACCCTGGATGCCGCCTCCAGCCAGCCACATCGTGAAGGCATTGGGGTGGTGGTCGCGGCCCTGTGAACGCCCAAGCACTGCACTCGCCTCCACCATCGGCGTGCGGCCAAACTCCCCACCCCACACCACGAGCGTCTCATCGAGCATGCCTCGCTGGGCGAGATCCTGCACGAGCGCCGCGGAAGCCTGGTCGGTCTTCCCACAGTTGTTCTTCACATTGCCCGCCACATTCGAGTGGCCGTCCCAGCCCTCGTGGTAGATCGTGACAAACCGCACGCCCCGCTCCACCAACCGCCGGGCGATCAAGCACGCCCGGGCGAAGCTCGACTCCTCCGGTGTGCAACCATAGAGGGCCAGCGTCTCGGCTGATTCATCAGCGAGGTTCATCAGCTCGGGAGCTGACACCTGCAGTCGGTGAGCCATCTCGTAGGAGGCGATTCTCGTCGCAATCTCTGGGTCGCCATCGAGCGAGAGGCGCCGTCGATTCAAGTTGCTCACGAGGTCGAGCGTGTCGCCCGCGAGCTGCCGGTCGGTGCCCAGGGGCGAGTCGACATTGAGAATCGGCGGACCGGCGTTACGAAACCTTGTGCCGGTATAGACGCTCGGCAGGAAGCCGCTCGACCAGTTGGCTGCGCCGCCGCTGATGCCGCCGCCGGTGCTCATCACCACAAACGCCGGCAGGTCTCTGCTCTCGCTTCCGAGCCCATACGTCACCCACGACCCCATGCTTGGCCGTCCTGGCTGAGCGAATCCACAGTTCATGAAGAGCTGCGCCGGGGCGTGATTAAACTGGTCAGTGCGACAGCTCTTCACAATGGCAAGCTTGTCAACGACCTTGGCCAGATGCGGCAGCATCTCCGACAGTTCCGCGCCACACTCGCCGTGCTTCGCAAACGAGAACTGCGGGCCGAGCACCGCTGCATCCGGCCGGATGAAGGCGTACCGCTGCCCGCCGATCACCTCTGGCGGGATGGGTTTGCCCTCGATCTTCGCCAGCGCCGGCTTGTAGTCGAACATCTCCAGCTGACTCGGTGCCCCCGCCATAAACAGCTGAATCACCGCCTTGGCTTTGGCCGGAAGGTGCGGAGGCCGAACGGCCAAACTTCCGTCGGCGGGGCCGTCTTCCCCACGCGACACCCCTGCCCGCGATGCCTCCGCAAGCAGTCCCGCGAGCGCGATTTTTCCCACGCCCACGCCGCAGTCGGCAAAGAAGTGCCTCCGCGTCTGCCCCAGCAGGGTTTCTCGATCCCAAATCTCGGCCGCCGCTGGATCTTTCCGCTGCATCGTCATGTCTCTCATCGCTTCACGATGGCCTCATCGAGGTTCATCAATGCCCGGGCCACCAGCATCCACGCAGCATGCTCCCGCGTGGTATCGGAGAACTCCGCCTCCCCCTTGACCGCAGCAGACGCAAGCAAGCCCTTCGCATCGAGTTCGCCCGCCGCCAGCCGTTCACGCTGGTGAGCGAGGTAGGCCAGGATCATACCGGCCTCCGCCTCAGTCAGCGGCCGTGACAGCAGCCGCAGGGAAAGCATTTCAAGCTTCGCGGCATCAGGCCCCTCCGCAGCAGCGGCAACCGCCCCGAGGGCACCCGCCACTTCAAGAAACATCGGGTCGTTCAGGAGCGTTAACGCCTGCAGCGGTGAGTTGGAAACTTCGCGGCGTGCGAGGCAGGATTCGCCTGTCGGACCATCGAAGGTGGTCGACATCGCAAAAGGAGCCGTCCGTTTCTGAAAGGTGTAAACGCTGCGGCGATGGCGGTCCTCGCCCTCGCTCGGCGTCCAACCAGGCGACCCGTACGCCACCTCCGTCACACCTGCTGGCTGAGGTGGCCGCACCCCTGGACCGTACATCTTGTCTGAGAGGAGACCGGCTGCAGCGAGCATCGCATCGCGAATCACCTCGGCTTCAAGCCGGATGCTGGGACCGCGAGCCAGCAGTCGGTTGCCCGGATCGATCGCTGCGAGCTCTGGCGAAACCGCCGACGCTTGGCGGTAGGTGCTGCTCGTCACGATCAAGCGATGCAGTTGCTTGAGCGACCAACCGCAGTCGTCCATGAATGTGACCCCCAAGAAGTCGAGCAGTTCAGGGTGGGTTGGCGGCTCACTCTGATAGCCGAGGTCCTCGAGCGTCGGCACAAGCCCGGTGCCGAAGAACGCCTGCCACTGACGGTTAACCGTGACACGGGCCGAGAGCGGGTTGTCCCGCGACACGAGCCACTTCGCTAGGGCGAGACGATCGGCGGACTCATCCGCTGGCAGTTGTGGGAGAAAACCAGGTACCGCCGGAGCCACACGCTCCTCAGGCTGCGTGTATTCACCACGATGATGACGATGCGTGGCACGAGGGTTTTCGGCGGGACGCTCGGCCATGACGAGGGTTCGCGTGCCTTGCTGGAGTGCGTCTTCCAAACGACGAATTTCCGCCATCGGCTCCGCCAGCTCGGTCGCCGACTCAAGAAATCGGCGAAACACGAGCCTCTGCTGGGCTTCCGTGCGATCCGCGGCGACCACCTGGAGCGCGGCTTCTTCGTCGGCCGTGTGCCCGCGGGCTGCAGCAGTCTCTGCGTCGGTGACTGAAAAACGGAAACAGCCCAGCGGGCAGGCGTAGTGTCGCTCAAACCGCATCGTGACCTGCAGCGGCTCACCTGCCGGCACCGCCTCCGCCAACACAAACACGGCTGCATGCGGTCGTCCCTGCTGACCGTTCGTGGTCCATCCGCTCGACATCTCCCCGTCGATCGCCCCTGCTGCCCCGCTCACCTTCCCTGCAAATGCCGTCCCCGCAAACGATTCACTCGCCGAGGCGACGGCCACGGCTTTCCCTGCGGCCGTGATCTCCAACTCTGAGAGGAAAAAGTCGCCTTTGGGCCCTTCGTAGGAGGTCATGCCTGGGCCGTGGGCTGGCAGGCTTGGATCGGAAAGCACCTCCAGCCGGAGGGCTCTCACTGCCGTCTCCCCGGCAGGCAGGGTCAGTTCGTAGACGTCACTCTTCGTGGCGTCACCGCTCGCCAGGATCGTGGCATCGTCACGCACGACGAGGTGTGGCATGGTGGATGAAACCAACTGCGGTTTGCAGATCCGCCAGTCGACGGCCGCCTGCGACTCCGCGGCGTTCCACGCCGAGAACCGCTCGGCCAGCTCTTCTTCCGCCGTGGTGGGGCCCGCATCGGCGACCACCTCTGGCGCCGGCCAGCGACCAGGCAATGCCTCCCAGGCAGCCTCGATCTGCTCTGCAACGGCCGCCTGCCGAGCCGCTTGCTCCTCACTGGGGATGATCCACTCCGGCTCGTCGGCGTTGTTGAGCAGGGCCATCAGGGAGAAGTAGTCAGTATGCGTGAGCGGGTCGAACTTATGTGTGTGGCACTGCGCACAGCCGGTCGTCAGCCCAAGCCAGGTCGTGCCGGTGGTGCCCACACGATCCACCATCGCCAGATACCGGAACTCAAGTGGGTCGATGCCCCCCTCTTCATTGATCATCGTGTTGCGGTGAAAGCCGGTCGCAACAATGTCGTCTACGGTCGGCTGGGGCAGCATGTCTCCCGCGATCTGCCGAATCGTAAAGGCATCAAAGGGCATGTCGTCGTTGAGTGCCCGAATCACCCAGTCTCGGTACGGCCAGATCTCACGCGGGCGATCCTTCTCGTAACCGTTGGTGTCGGCATAGCGCGCGAGATCAAGCCACCGTCGTGCCCACCGCTCGCCGTAGCGAGGGCTGGCCAACAACCGATCGACCAGCCGCTCGTAAGCGTCCGCAGATTCGTCGGCCAGAAAGGCGGCCAGCTCCTCTGGCGTCGGGGGCAGCCCGATCAGATCGAGCGACACCCGCCGACACAGCGACCCCCGATCGGCCTCCGCAGAAGGCTCGAGACCTTCGGCTTCCAGCCGTGCGAGCACAAACCGATCGATAGGCGTGCGAGCCCACCCCTGCCGATCGACCTCAGGAAGTGGCGGCCGCACAGGAGGCACGAAAGCCCAGTGGGGGGCGTAAGGGGCGCCCTGCTCGATCCAGGCCGTCAGGATCTGCTGTTCGTCTTCCGAGAGCGACGTCTTGAGGTGAGGTGGCGGCATCACCAGATCGGGATCATCACTCGTGATCCGGGCGATGAGTTCACTGTCGGCTGGATGGCCAGCCACGATAGCTCGTGTGCCGCTGTCGAGTTCCGTGATCGCCGCGTCGCGGACATCAAGCCTTAAGCCCGCCTCCCGCTTCTCCTCATCAGGTCCGTGACACTTGAAGCAACGGTTTGAGAGCAGCGGCCGCACATCACGATTGAAATCTACGTCTTGAGCCGGCAAGGGGCCTCCCACCCAAGAAAACGTGGCAGCGACTGTTGCCAGCACTCGAAACAAACGGCACCCCTCGGCGAGGGTCCGTGCTGAAGGAAAAGCCAGTGACATCGTGTGGGCTCGTCGTCGGAGGTGCGAAAGATGAATTATGGCATCGCACACTTCTCCTGACCACCAACAACGCCCCTCAACAAGCGTGCTCAGCACGCCACAGAAGGTCGAACTACACTTAAGGAAAAGCCTCCTTCGACGGATACCGCGATGTCATACGGATCGAACAACCCCTTGACGATTCCCTCTCTCGATCCCGGCCGTCGGCGATCGCTGATCCTGGTAGCTGGTGTTGGCCTGCTCGTGCTGATGACCCTCACCGGCTCGTTTTATTCCGTCGGCCCAGAAAGTGTCGCAGTGGTGCAGCGTTTTGGGCGCTACATCACCACCACGGAGCCTGGCCTCCGCTTCAAAATACCTTTCGGCATCGACACCGTCTCCATCCTGCCGGTGAAGCGGCAGTTGAAACTTGAGTTTGGCTTCGGCTCCGACGGGGCGACCAACCCCTACCAAAGCTCCCGGGAAACCGAAGCGGAGGCAGACATGGTGACCGGTGACCTCAACGCCGCGCACGTGGAGTGGGTCGTGCAGTATGAAATCAACGATCCCAAGGCCTATCTCTTCAATCTCCGGGAGCCCGTGGCCACGCTCCGCGATCTCTCGGAGAGCGTGATGCGCGAAGTCGTGGGGGACCGCACAGTGGATGAGGTGCTCACGATCGGCCGACAGGGGATTGAGACTGCTGCCATCGAGAAGCTCACCGCTGTGGTGAACACCCTCGAGATGGGTCTTCGTGTGCAGCAGGTGCAACTGAAAAACGTGCATCCCCCCACGGCCGTGCAATCGTCGTTCGATGAGGTCAACCGCGCTCAGCAAGAGCGTGAGCAGATGATCAATCAGGCCAACGGGAACTACAACCGCGAAGTTCCCAAAGCGCGAGGAGAAGCGGAGAAAGACATTCAGTCTGCTGAGGGCTACGCCATCGAGCGAGTCAACGAGTCCCAGGGCGACGTCGCTCGCTTCTCGGCTTTGCTTGAGCAATACGAAAAGGCACCCGAGGTGACCAGGCAGCGGCTCTACCTCGAGACGATGATCGAACTGCTTCCTTCACTCGGCGGGAAGATCGTGATCGATGAAGACGCCCGCCAATTCCTGCCTCTGCTCAATCTCGCGACACCTGAGCCCGACGTCCCACGCCCGCCGGCGGGCGCCAGGCCGCCGGCTGGCACTAGGCAGTACTAACCTCCAGCCAGCAGCAGCACTCCCCAGCACACGATCGCCAACACAACAACGCCCGCCGCAGAAAGCCTGCTATGCCACGCCTCTCTTCATCCACGTCGCAACTGACAGTGTCCTTCTCCTTGCTGATAGTGGCGATTGCCGTCGTCCTCTTCCTTGGGAGCGCCTACCAGATCGACGAAGCCGAACAGGTGGTCATCACCCGGTTTGGGAAGCCGGTCGGACAACCGATCAACGTCGACCACAAGGAGGCTGGCCTGCACTTCAAGCTTCCACTGATTTCTACCGTGAACCGCTTCGACACGCGGATTCTTGAGTGGGACGGCCTGCCGAATCAGATGACCACCCGCGACAAGCTCTACATCGTCGTCGACACCTTTGCCCGCTGGCGGATCTCCGACCCGCTGCTCTATTTCCAGGCCCTGCGTGATGAGCGGAGCGCCCTCTCGAGGCTTGACGACATCATCGGCAGTGAAACCCGCAACGTCGTCGCCCGCCACGACCTGATCGAAGTGGTGCGGAGCGAAAAAGATCGTGAGCCTGTTCGCGATGAGACGCTGGAAGAGTTTGAGTTTGGAACCACGGTGGGGGTGTTGCCGCCGATCAACTTCGGCCGCATTCGTCTTGAGCAAGAGATCCGCGATGCCGCCATGCCGAAGGTCAAACTGTGGGGCATCGAACTGCTTGACGTTCGCATCAAGCGGATCAACTACAAGAGTGACGTGATCACCAAGATCTACGAGCGGATGATCTCGGAGCGCGAGCAGATTGCCGAACGCTTCCGCTCAGAGGGCGCGGGCGAGGCGGCCAAGATCGACGGACGACGGGAGAAGGATCTCCGTGAGATCCAATCCCAGGCCTATCGTGAGGTAGAAGAAATCCAGGGCAAGGCCGACGCAGAGGCCTCCGAGATTTACGCCAATGCCTACAACACCAGCCCCGCCGCCGCTGAGTTTTACGGCTTCCTGAAAACGCTGGACATGTATCGCGAAGCTCTGGGCAGCGACACTACGGTGGTGCTGACGACGGACAGCGATCTCTTCCGCCTGCTGAAGTCAGCCAAGATGGATCGGGCCACCAACGACTCAGCCGAGAACCCTGCTGCACCGTAGTTTTGCTCGTTGAGCAAGCACAAAAAAACGTCCCTCCGGCAACGCTGCGGCCCGGAGAGGCTGCCCGTGCCAATCGAGCGGCGTGTAGGGCAAAAAAAAGGCGGGGACGAGAAATCTCGCCCCCGCTCACGGTTTTTAAATGTTCATCCGCCAGATCACGGCAGAATGACAGCGTCGATCACGTGAATCACGCCGTTTGAGCACTCAATATCGGTCTTCACGACATTTGCGTTGTCGACCTTCACCTTGCCGTCCGCGACAGCGATTTCAACTTCGCCACCCTGAACGGTCTTAGCACCCTTCAGCTTGACCACGTCGGCCGCCATCACCTTGCCTGGCACAACGTGATAGGTCAGCACGGCGATCAGCTTGTCCTTGTTTTCAGGCTTCAGCAGCGTTTCCACGGTGCCTTCTGGCAGCTTGGCAAACGCCTCGTTGGTCGGAGCGAAGACGGTAAACGGGCCATCTCCCTTGAGGGTTTCCACCAAACCAGCAGCCTTCACCGCAGCCACGAGCGTGGAGAACGCCTCAGCGCCCACGGCAGTGTCAACGATGTCCTTCTTTTCAGCGAGCTTAACAACGTGTGCCTTAACCGACTTCTTTGCCGCCAGCGGGCACTCTGCCGCAGTCGCAGGCCCAACTGCCGACACAGCCGCCACGGCCACCGTCAGCACACCACAGAGCATTTTCGAAATCCGCATTCCATGAACCTTTCGTGAGTTGAAACGAGCCGTCCCTACCAAAGAGTCCACCGCTGTAGCAGATTTGGTGTTTTCTTCGGACTTACGATATGAACCGCACGGGTTTGCGAGCCTTAACAAAAGTTTTTTTGGTGCACCTTGTCCACGTGTGCCGGTCGCAGCGGTGCGAGCAGAGAAGGTAGGCTGCACAGGTCTTGCGGGGGCCCGTTTGAGCCTCGCTTGCCCCGCAATTTGGCCAGTATTTCGAGGAAGACCGCATGCCAACTCCCCTCGCCTATTCTCCCGTTGCCATCGCAGCTCGCTGGTTCCACAAGACTCTCCGCCTTGTTGCCCCTTTGGCCCTGTGGCTGGTTGCGGCGACGTGCAGTCATGCGGGGCTGGAGGCAGATCTGCGTGAGGCCGACCCCACGGCCCTTGCGGCCCGCGTGCGGCTGCGGGGAGATGCGCAGCGTGGAGCGGTGCTCTTTCACACCACCGCCGCATCATGCGTGCGTTGCCATCTCGGCGGCCACGAGGCCACACCCCTCGGCCCAAACCTGGCCACCACTCGCCCCGAATCCGACACGCTCCCCAAGGCCATCCAGCACGTGATCGGCTCGCTGCTCGACCCCTCCGCCGCAATTCGCGAGGGCTACGAAACCCTGACCATCCAAACCGTCGACGGCGCGGTCATCAGCGGTCTTCGCGCCAGTGAGTCGGACGACGCGATCGTGCTACGGAATGCGAGTGACCTGCTGCAGGAAATCCGCGTGCCTCGCGACGAAATTGAAGAACTCAGCCGTTCCCCTGTTTCAATGATGCCAGCAGGCCTGGTGGACTCCCTCGCCGATGAGCAAGCGTTTCTGGACCTTGTTCGCTACGTGGCGGAGATCGCCCACGGTGGCTCCGAAAGGGAGGCTGCCTTGGCCCCCGATCCAGCATCCCTCATCGTGGTGGACGACACCCAAGGTCTCGATCACGCCGGCATCCTCCGCGATCTCACGCGCAAGGACTTCGACGCTGGGAGCCGCATCTTCGCCGGCCACTGCGTCAACTGCCACGGTGCCGATGGCAACGAACCACGGCTGCCCACTGCCCGAGCATTTGGCAACGATCCGCTGAAGTTCGGCAGCGACCCCTACCGCATGTTGCTCACGGTGAGCCGCGGAGCCGGCCTGATGGGCGCCCTGCAAAACCTCTCGCCGATGGAACGGTATCAGGTCGTGCACTACGTCCGCGAAGGATTGATGAAGGATCGCAACCCGCAGTATCAGCCCATCGATGAGGCGTATCTTGCGGCACTCCCGCGGGGAACCGAGCGGGGAGATGCGGAGCCGGTTGTGGATCGCGACTATGGCCCTGTGCTTGGCTCGCAACTCGGGCACCGGGTGAACAACGGCCTGACCTTCCAACTATCTGGCGATGTCTCTCTTTGCTACGACCTGCATCGCCTCCGCCTGGCGGCAGCCTGGCAGGGCGGCTTTCTCGATCTCTCTCAGACGCACCACCAAAAGCAGCGTGGCGAACAGATGCCACAGATCAATGGCGAGCCGCTGCCCGGGCTCGATGCCTGGCAGTGGGCGTTTGGCGGATCGTTCGACACCGTCGAAGAGCACAAGCCCCCCCGCGGGCCGCTCCGCAACGACTGGCTGACCTACCGGGGTCACTATCTCCACGACAACCGGGCCATTCTGAGCTATGCGATCGAGGGCAGGGGCATCCTGGAATCGGTTGATGTTGCCTCCAGCGAATCGCCAGTCACGCTCACGCACCACCTGGAGATCGGCCCGGGGGGCCCGTTGACCCTCTGCGTCGGACAGATGCGACCAGGCGTTGGTCCCGCAGGGCTCGTCACGGGCAGCGACCTTGAGCACGTGACCGACTTTGGCCCCGCGAAGAAAGGTCTGCTCGCCATTGCAACCGGGCAGCCGTCCGGTGATGCGCCCCCTCAGCCTTTCGCCAACGTGGCCCGGCACCTGATCGAAGCCGAAGCCGCCAAGTCGCTCGACCTCGGCACTCCAGCCCGCACTCTCCTCGTTCGCTTCCGCGGCAAAGACGGCACGCTCGTGGCCTCGACCCCCAAGACAGGCATCTGGAAGCCCGACGGTAAGTCGCTCTTCATACGTGGCGGCCGGGTGGTGTTCGACATCGGCTGGGTTGGCGCAATCACGAGTGCCAGCAGGGTAGCCGATGGTGAGTGGCACACCGCAGCTTTGGTGGTCAAGAAGAATGAAACGCGGCTGTATGTCGATGGGAAACTCGAGGCCCAGGAAGGGGAGTTTCTACGCCCCGCGGCCGCGGGCTTCGTTTTAAAAATCGGAGCGACAGCCACCAACTTTGGCGGTGACTTCGAGGGGGACATCGCTTGGGTGCGACTGCTTGATCGCGTGCTCAGCGACGCCCAGATCGAAGCGTGTGCCGCCGCTGCCGAGGCACCTGCTTATGATGCGCTGTTGGCCTGGCAGCCAGATCCCAACGCTGTATCGCCGGCAGCGGATTCTCCCGCTGCTTCAACGCCCAGTTGGGGCTTGATCGCCGCAGCCACCGTACAGGGTGATCTGGAAGGCTGCACATGGAGCCACGACGAAGCCGGCCGGCTGATTCTCAGGATTCCCGCGGACGAGACGCGCCGCTTGCTGCGGGTCGTCCGCAGCACGGCCACCAGCACTGATCAGCTCGCCCGCTTCCAGAAAACCTGCGAGGCGGTCGGTTCCACACCGCCGGTGAACCTGACCGATCTCACCCACGGGGGATCGCTCCGCTGGCCGGAAGTGCTGACCACCTCGGGGCAACTCGGGGAGAGCATCAACGGCTATGCGCTGGATACGGTGGAACTGCCATTTGAGAACCCGTGGAACGCGTGGCTGCGAACCTCGGCCCTTGACTTCTTTGAAGATGGTCGCTGCGTGGTCACCACGCACGGTGGTGATGTCTACATCGTCAGCGGGATCGATGACACGCTCCGAACGGTCACCTGGAAGCGGTTTGCCGCAGGCCTGTTTGAGCCCTTTGGCGTGCGCGTCGTCGATGGCCAGATCTACGTGACCTGCCACGATGGCCTCAAACGGCTCCACGACGTCAACCAGGACGGGGAGGCTGACTTCATCGAGGCCTTCTGGAACGACGACGACGTTTCCAGTGTGTTCCACTCCTACTCGTTTGACTTGCAGACCGACTCCCACGGCAACTTCTTCCTGGCCAAGGCCGGCCAACACACAGACCATGGTCGCCCCGGCAGCATCATGCGGATTCCACCGCAGGGCGGCTCCGCCGAGGTCGTTGCTTGGGGCATCCGCACGCCCAACGGCATGGGCATTCTTCCCGACGACCGGCTTACGGTCTCCGACAATCAAGGCCCCTGGATGCCCGCGAGCAAGATCTCGCTGATTCGCGAGGGCAGTTTCCTGGGCAACATGCCGCAGAACAAGGAACAGGAGGCCTGGCTCAAAGAGCGTCACAACGGCGAGCTGCCGAGCAGCTTCGAGGAGCCAATCGTGTGGATGCCGCAGGAGGTCGACAGTTCCAGTGGCGGGCAGGTGTGGGCAGCCGACGAGAGACTGGGGCCGCTGGCAGGTCGCCTGATCCACTCCTCGTTTGGCAAGGGCTGGCTCTACACGCTCTCGCTGCAAGAGATTAACGGCAGCATGCAGGGAGCGATCACTCCCCTGCCGCACCAGTGGTCAGCGGGCGTGATGCGGCTGAGGATCAACCCCGCCGATGGGCAGATCTACGGTGTGGGCCTCTCTGGCTGGCAAGGCCCACGCGATGGTCTCGACGGCTGCCTGCAGCGGCTGCGGTTCACCGGCGAGCCGGTGCAGATGATCGACCGGGTGGAGGTGGTGCCGAAGGGGCTGGAAGTGACTTTCACGTTTGCCGTCGACCCGGCCTCAGTGCAACGCCCCGCCGCGTTTACAGCAGAGATGTGGGACTATCTTTGGTCAAAGCGGTATGGCTCCGATCAGTTCTCGGTGCGAACCCCCGATCAACAGGGGCACGATCCGCTCACGATAGAGGCAGTCGAACTGCTCGGCCCCAATCGTGTGCGACTGCTGATCCCCGGCCTGGCCGTGTGCGACCAACTCAAACTCTCGTTGCTGATCACAGACACCGTGGGCCAGACCTTCACCGACACCACCCACCTCACCATCCACGCGATCCCCGAGTAACCGCCTCCCAAGAGCCCCCGCAACTTCGCGGCGACTGCGACGTTAAAGGAAAAAAGGCTCACCCTTGCGAGTTCGGTCGTGGGATGGGCTGGGTGGCAACGCCGCACCTGCTGGCGAGGCGGATCGTCGGAAGAGCCTGACGGGCCGCATGCGCGGCGTGCTCTCGGCATGCCTCACACCTACGATTTTTCACCTCTTGAAGTCGATTTCATGCACTCGCCCCACTCCATGGATGGTCCTCGGCTGTGCCTCACGAAGGCCGTCTCCATCCTGCTCACCCTCGCCGTCGGCAGTCTCCCTCTCACAGCTGTGTGGGCCGATGTTGCGATCGAGATGGTCACGGTGGGTGATGCCGGCAACATCCCCAACGCCGACGGGCTCGGCGCCGTTCCCTACACGTATCGGATCGGCACCTATGAAGTGAGCATCGGACAGTACACAGAGTTTCTCAATGCCGCCGCAGCGTCAGACCCCTACGGCCTCTACAACGACA
This sequence comes from Pirellulales bacterium, assembly GCA_049433245.1. Taxonomy (GTDB): domain Bacteria; phylum Planctomycetota; class Planctomycetia; order Pirellulales; family UBA1268; genus M30B53. The sequence goes on along the minus strand of JBMTLP010000004.1, from coordinate 9,715 downwards.
TGATGGCGAGGTCGGCCCACGTGGCGGGTATTGAACAACTGGGGGCTTCTGGCTCGTACACGTACCGCGTGCTCGGTTCGGCTCTCCGCCCCATCACGTACGTCTCCTGGTGGGACGCCGCCCGCTTCTGCAACTGGCTTCACAACGGCCAAGGCTCGGGCAGCACGGAAGAGGGTGCGTATCGGCTCAAAGGTGCCGTCGAAGGCATTCCACCTCAGGCCAGCGAGGCGGCCCGCTTCACGATCCCCACCGAACACGAGTGGTTCAAAGCAGCCTTCTACAAAGGGGGCAGTACCCACGCTGGCTACTGGACCTACGCCACGCAGAGCGATGAAGTCCCTGGCAACGGCAACCAAGGTGGCAAGAACCGGGTGAACTATCGGGCAAAAGGCAGGTTCTGCACCACGCAGAAGCCCACCTTCTCCAAAGAGGATGCGTATCTCACCGACGCCGGACTATTTTCCGAATCCCCAAGTGCCTACGGCACGTTCGATCAGCAGGGGAACGTGCAGGAATGGAACGACCTGAACGGGCTCGCGATTGAGGCCCGCGGCATCCGAGGTGGCTCGTGGTACCAAGGGAGTTTCTTTTTGAACCTCCGCAACGCAGCGAGTTCGCCCAACGACGAAAACAACATCACCGGCTTTCGCGTAGCCAGCCCGCATGCCGACTAACGCTCACGGGCCTTCCATGAGGTACGCGAGCAAATCACGAAGCTGATCGTCGCTGAGAGTGCTCACCACGTTGTCAGGCATGAGCGAGACCGGCGACGCGTCGTAGGACTCGATCTCTTCGGTGGAAAACCGGAGCGTCTGCCCCTCCGCCGTCCGCAACACCACACCCCCTTCCGTGCGATCCAGCAGCAGGCCGCTCGTCACTTGGCCGTCCGTGGTGAGCACACGATACGTGGTGTATTCCTCACGAATCGCTGCCGAAGGGTCGGCGATGGCCAGCGTCAGGAAATCGACGTTGGTCCGTTCGTAGCCCGTCAGGTCGGGGCCCACCTCACCGCCTGCACCAAAGAGACGGTGGCATTTGCCACAGTGTTCGGCAAACAGCAGGTTGCCCCGCGCGCGATCCCCCGTGTCCAGAGCGAGTGTCGCGAGTCGCTCCATCTGCGCGAGCTTCTCTTCGGGCGTGGCCCGTACCGTTCCCCAGATCCGCTGGATCGCTGCGACCAGATCCTCATCGCCGTGGGTCTGCATCTGCACGAGCATGTCAGGGGTGACCACCTCAGCCGGAATCTCGAGCAGGTCAATCTTTTCAATCAGGTTCTTCGTCCACTCCGGCCGGCTCGTGAGCACACGGATCGCAATCGGCCGCAGCCCTGTGCTCGAGTCCATGCTTTGGTAACCCGAAGCCACCCGGCTCCCGATGCTCGCGTCGTCGAAGCGGGCGAGGCCCACGAGTGCTGCCCGCCTGACCGCTAGCGACTCATCCCCAAGACAGCCCAGCAGCGTCGCGGCACCTCCCTCCGCCCTGACCTCAGCCACGGCCTCGATCAACTGCAGCCGTTCGCCCACCAGCAGACTGCGATCCCTGATCGCGCTCATGGCCTTCGTCGCGGCGTCTGCCTCTCCCTGACGCAGGCGAAACACGAGGTCCGCAATCGGCGAGGCCGACCGAGCTTCCGCGAGCGACGCAGCCAGCGACTCAGGAAGCTCAACCACGTCACGGGCCGCGAGCCCCTCATCAAACCCGCGTACAATTACACCGCGCAAGGCATCAGTCGGGGCCATTTCCAGCGCCGTCTCAACGATCTCAAAAGCCCGCGTGTCGGCCTTCAGCCCACACCGCCGTGCCAGCCGCTCAGACACCGTGCTCGTGAAGAGTTGCGAGGCCCAGAGTGCTGGCATGCTCGCCAAAGCATCGACCAGCATGCCTGCTGGATCATCGGCATGAGCTTCCACCGCCCACCACAGCAAGAGGGGCAGATGGGGATCCGTGCGGTCGTCACTGCGGTCAGCAGCACACATCGCCAGCGCGATCGCCAAGCCGCAGTCTCCCTCGATCCGCTTCGCGGTCGAAGCGAGTTGCGAGCGAACGCGGAGGTCGGTCTCGCGCGAGGCAAGTTCAGCGACCACATTCACCACCGCATCATTCCACGGCTCCCCATCCCCCAGCAGCCGCACCAGCCACCGCCGCAGGTCTGGGTTTTCTGAGTGGGCCACCGCGTGCAGCAGGTCCGCATCAGTGGAAAACGCCTCCCTGCCGCTCAGCCGAAACACCACCCACAGGTCTTCGAGCCGCTGGCTTTGGCCACGCTGGAGCCGATCGCGGAGTGTCCTACGCGTGGCTTGAGACCCACGGGCGGCGAGTTGCTCAACAGCGCCTCGTCGAAAGAAGCGACTTGGATGATCGAGCAGTGACAGGAGTGCCTCATCATCAAGGCTGCGAAGATCAAACGCTCGCCGCGAGGGGATTTCCTCGGCGGCCCCACTCGATGCCGCAGGGTCGCGCGTGGGCCGCAGCCGATAGATCCGGCCGCTGGTTTTGTGCCAGTTGTCGCGCGGGTCAACATGCGTCAGCCGCGTGTCGTACCAGTCCGCGAGGTAGAGACAGCCGTCGGGGCCAGTCACGATGTCGACCGGCCGAAACCACCGGTCCGTGGTCTCGATCGTGTTCTCAAAATCTTCCGTGCGGTAGGTCGAGCCTTCCGGAATTTTGTTGGCTGCGATCACGATCCGCTGCAGGGGGTTCACCGCCACCAACTGCCCTCGATACCGCTGCGGGAGCACCACATCGTCATAGACCACCATCTCTTCGGTAAACCGGCGACCGTCTCCCACAAAGCCCATATGGTTGAAGAACCCGAGGGCATAGGGATTGGTCAGTGGGCCGTGCTTGCCCCAGTTCTTCACACCATAGGCCCCCTGCACGTAGTGCATGCCACGTGTGTCGCCCCAGTTGGTGCCGGAGAAGAGCTCGCCCGCGGCATCCAGCTCCAGACCAAAGGGATTCCCTCCACCCTCGGCGAAGATCTCAAAGCGATGCTCCTGCGGGTGGTACCGCCACACGCACTGCCCTTCAAAAGCAAGCGGTGGTTGGTTGCCGAGGGGGACGACGACCTTGGCCGTCGTGGTGCTGCCGTTGACTCCGTACAGCCAGCCATCCGGTCCGAACAGAAGGCTGTTGGCCACGGAGTGCGTGTCTTCCAACCCAAAGCCAGCGAGGTGCACGACAGGCTCCGCATCGGGCACGGCGTCGCCATCGGCGTCTGGATAGAAAAGCAGATACGGAGGGTTCATCACCCAGATGCCACCATGTCCCACCGCCACGCTCGTGGCGATGCTCAGCCCATCGATCGCCACCTGGTGTTTGTCAAACGTTCCATCTCCGTCGGTGTCGGTGAACACGCTCACTCGATCGCGACCGGGCTCATGGTTCGGCGGGGCGGCGGGCACTCGATCGAAAACGGCCCTCAGGTGCTGGTCATACCGCACCACCTTGAGCCCTGCTGGAAACGGATACTGGCGATACTCGACCACCCACATCCGCCCCTGCTCATCAAAGCTGATCTGAAGCGGCTGCGCGATCAACGGTTCGCTCGCGATCAGATCGATGGCGAGATCATCAGGTACCCTGAGCGCTTCCAGCGTCGCCTCGGGAGAACGGGGTTCGCTTCCATCTCCCAGATCGCCCCTCCCTGGAAAGTCGCGCATGATGCGGGCGACATCGGCGTTGCCGGCTTGCGGCGGAGGCTCGTCCGCCCAGGTCATGCAACACGGACAACACACCAGCACCGCGAACCAGATCGACTGTCTGCCGCACCTTCTCATCCGCCCCTCCATCACGTTGCCACTCGCAGCACGCTCCCCGCTGCAGCGAGTTCCCATGATATCCCGCCTGAGGCCACCTCGGTCGCACGCGGTCGGAAGCGATCACACGGCTACGGCGCGGCCTGCCAGGTGAGCGGCGCAGTGGAGCCATCGAGGGTCAGCAGGGTGATCGTGCCGTCCAGGCTTCCCACCGCCAGCAGCCGACTGTCGCGCGATGCGGCCAACGTGGTGATCGGGCTCTCCCGTGCTTGAACTTCCTGGAGCAGTTTGCCATCGGCCACGGCATGCAGCCGCACCCGACCTCCGCCCTCCGCAACCGCGAGGCGACCATCGCTCAGCAAACAGAGCCCCTCGATGCCGCCACGAAAGCCCTCGATCTTGCGTACTTCCTTGCCGCTGTCGGCCTTCCACAGCCGCACCACACCGTCATCACCACCGCTCGCCACCAACGTGTCGTCCAACCAGCAGACCGCGGTGACCAGCTCCCCGTGGCCGCTGAAGGTCGTCTGCAACGTTCCCGCAGAGACATCGACGATTTTCGCGGTGGTGTCTCGGCTGACCGACACGATCTGCTTGCCATCTGGCGAGAACGCGATGGCCTGGACCCAGTCGGCGTGATCGGAGCGTTCGGCGACCTGCTCACCCGTGGCAGGGTCGTAGAGCCGCAGCGTCGTGTCGGCAGCAGCAGCCGCGAGCCGACTGCCGTCGGGCGAAAAGGCAACCGCGAGAAATCCGTCGTCCGCCAGGCCAAGGCTGCTCCGCTCGTTGCTCTCGGCATCGCTCTCCGCTGTCGACCCGGCGGCCAGCAACGACACCTCGCCGATCACCCCAGGGGTTCCCGCCGCAACGGCTAGCCGCGTGCCATCAGCAGAGAAGGCGAGACCATGCACACGTTCTGCCAAATCATCCACACGAGCCACAAGTTCCGCAGCCAGAGACGAGTCGCCCCCCTCTGCTGGCGATCTCACGAGTTTCCACCGCAAGACCTCGTGATAGCCGCTCGAAACGAGCTCTGAACCCGAGGCATCAAAGGCGAGCGCCGAGACAGGCAGCGCCGCGGCATAGTGCGGCGGCGGAGCTGGCTGCGGGGGCCTGGGCATGATCCGCACGAGCAGTTGCGTGGCCTCCGCACCCGCATCGAGCCGAGCCCCTAGCGCCACCCAGCGACAAATGAGATCGATCTCGGCTGGCGACAGTGGCTCGCCGTCCTTTGGCATCGAGCCGTTGGCCACGACCTCACACAAAAGCGATGCCGGGTCGCCAACAGCGACCGCCGGGCCATTGGCTCCCACGGCAAACAGCCCAGCGTAGGTGGTAAGCACGTGCCCACCCCCAGGCTCCCGCGGCGAGTGGCAGGCCACGCACCGCGACCGCAGCAGCGGCGCAATCTCATCGGTAAACGACACCCACTGTCCGCCAGCACGCAGTATGTGTTCGATTTCAGCAGCACCAGAGGCGAGTGCCTCGGCCTGCTTGGCAGCCTGCTGCTGGTTTTCCTGCTCCTTCGCCGCGATCGCGGCCGCCTCCATGTCGAGCGTGCGGAGCAGTTCCTGTCGACGCCGCTCCAGTTCGCTCGCTTCCCGTCGGATGCCAGCCGCCTGCTCTGTGAGGGACCGCTGCTCCGCTTCGATCTGCAGCCGCTGGGCATCGAGTCGCCGAACCGCATCCGGCAGGTTTGACGGCTCGGCAGCGAGCAGCACGGCACCGCCAATAATCGCAGCCGCCGCGATCACCAGTGTCACCAACCAAGCCGGAGAAAATCGCCCTGCGTGTGCCATGTCTTCTGTCGTCACTCCATCCTGTTTCGCTCCTCGCCGCCGACACGCTCCACAGGCCCTGTGGAGCGGGCGGGCGAGGATCGGTTAGGCAATCACCTCGGTAACCGGTTTGCCGGCAATCGAGAGAGGCCGTCCCGTGAGGTCGTGCACTTCGGTTGTCGGGTCGATGCCCATCAGCATGTAGAGCGTGGCCGCCAGATCTTCCGGACGCACCGGGTGCTTGGCGGGAAACATGCCCTGGGCATCGCTCGCTCCATGCACATACCCCCGCTTCACGCCACCTCCAGCGAGGAGCGCCGTGTAACACTGCGGCCAGTGATCGCGACTGGCACTGTCATTGATCTTGGGCGTCCGACCAAACTCCCCCACCCAGAGCACGAGGGTGTCGTCGATCAACCCCCGCTCTTCAAGATCATCGAGCAACACAGAGAGGGTCTGGTCGGTGAGCGGATGGTGATACTTGTCGACGATCTCATACATCCGGGTGTTGTTGAATCCGTGCGTATCCCAACCACCGGTGTCGATTTTTTGACCACCGATCGAGCGCGAGAAGTAGACCGTGGTAAACGTCACTCCTGCTTCCACGAGTCGTCGAGCGAGCAAGCAACTTTGCCCATAACTGGTCGGTCCGTAGCGATCGCGCACCGCCTGTGGCTCCGCCTCAAGGTCAAACGCAGCTTTCACCGCGGGGCTCGTCAACATGCCGATCGCCTTGTCGTACGCCGAGTCGAATCCACCCACTTCGGCTGACTGCTCGAGGAGCCCCGCCTGCTGATCGACCATCCGCAGCAGTTCGCGGCGCCGCTGCATCCGCTCCAGTTCGAGATCCGCGGGCAAAGCTAACTGCGGCAGATGGAAACCCTTCTCGGCCGGGTCCTGCGAGAAGAAGAACGGGTCGTGCCGCTTCCCCAGGAAGCTTGCGTGTTGGCCCGGTGTAACCGAACCGTCGGCGATCGTGTGAGGATAGGACACGAACGTAGGCATCTCGCCACGGCTCGGCCGCAGCGCATCGACCACGGAGCCATACGCGGGCCAGAGGTCGAGGGAGTCGCGGAGCCGCTGGTCGTCGCTCGGTGGGGCATGGCCAGTGAGGGCGTAGTAGCCAGCGGAGTTATGGTTCTTCATCGTGTGCGTCATGCTGTGGATCAGCGTGACACGGTCCATCCGCTTGGCCATTTCTGGGAAGTGTTCGGAAACCGGAAGGCCCGGCACGACACTCGGTATCGGTGCCAGTGGTCCGCGGATTTCAGCAGGGGCGTTGGGCTTGAGATCAAACGTGTCGAGGTGGCTTGGCCCGCCCCACTGAAACAGAAAGATCACCCGTTTCGCGCGGACGGGCAGTTCGACGCCCGTTGAAGCCGCGGCTCGGGCCCCTGGCAGTTGCAATCCGAGCAGGCCTGCCGCTCCGGTCGTCAGCAGCGAACGCCGACTGAGCATTGCATAGTCGAAACTGCGGCAGCCGTGGTGCGTGTTGGCCATGGTTGGTCTCACAAAGTTCGCGTGCGCGACAGGGCTGGTGAACGTCAGTTGCGAAACAGGAGCTCTTTCGCGTTGACCAATGCCCACGCAAGGTCTTCTGCCGCCTCTCGCGGCGAGGCAGCGGCTGCAAACGCCGCCACCGCAGCAGCTCTCTCCTCCGCGGTTGGAGGTCGCACGAGGGCAGCCCAGAACAGGTCCTCAACAATCGCCTCGGACGAGCGATCCGCCGCAAGGAGTTGCGTGATCCGATTGGATGAACTCTCCAGGCGTTCGTTTAGCCCCGGACCACCCACGAGCGTGAGCGCTTGCGAGAGGGTCGGCTCGTTGCTTCGCTCGCATTCACAGGCGAGCAATCGTTCCGGTTTGCCAAACAACCTTAAGAACTCATCCCCGTCGGCCGTCTTCCGCCGCACCCGCTCGACGCCTGCCACCTCACCAGCCCGCGTGCCGTCGTCATAGCCTTCGAAGCGGGCGCTCGCCCCCAGCACAGCCACCTGGGCATCGAGAATCCGTTCCGCCGATCGCCGCCGCACGATCGCCTTCGCGTAGAGCTGCTCGTTGTCGACAAGCGGGCCAGGCTCGGGGTGTCTTGATGAGAGCGCGTAGGTCTGCGACGTACAGATCAACCGCACCAGCCCGCGAACATCGTGGCCGGAGGCGATGAAGTGATCGGTCAGCTGCTCAAGCAGCTCTGGGTGCGAGGCGGGATTGGTGTCGCGGAGATCATCGACAGGTTCGACCAGGCCCCGCCCCATGCAGTGAAACCAGATTCGATTCACTTGTGACTGAGCAAACCGCCGGTTCTCCGGTGAGGTCATCCAAGCAGCGAGGGCCTCCAGCCGATCGCCTGCTGGATACCCCGCTTCTCCCAACAGCCGCGGTGTTGCCGGGCTGTTGGTACGAGGGTTCTTCCGCTCCTCAAAGTCTTTGACCTGCACGATCTGCTCACCCACAAACTCATGCTTGTCGAGATCGTCTTTTCGCTCGTTCTTCACGATCTCGTAGTCGATGCCGGTAAACACGGCAGACCAGTCGTGATACTCGTCTTGCAGCCAGCGATCGAAGGGATGGTTGTGGCACTTCGCGCAGCCGATCCTCGCTCCTAAAAACACTTGCGCCACCGTCTCCGCCCGCACGATCGGCTCGCGATGAGCCCGCCAGAAGTTGCTGGGCGGCACGTCGTACGTGCTCCCTCGCGCAGCCACAATCTCTCGCACGAAGGCATCGAGTGGCTTTCCCTCAGCGAAGCTCTGCCGGATCCAGGCGTGGACAACCTCGACACCCTTGGCATCGAGCGTCTTCTCCTCGACCCGCAGCAGGTCGCTCCAGATCCCGGCCCACACATCCGCCCACTCGCTTCTGGCCAGCAGTCGATCCACCAACTGCTCCCGTTTGTCGCTCGCCTGATCAGCTTGAAAGGCTTTGGCTTCGTCGGGCGTGGGCAACATGCCGAGCAGATCAAGGCTGACGCGCCGCAGAAACACGAGATCGTCAGCCGGTGGTGCAGGACTCACACCGAGCTGCTGGAGGCGTGCCCAGACCGCCTCATCGATCAGGTTGGCAGGCTCTGGACCATGCCAGGTGTTGGCGTTACCGGCCTGAGGTGGCACCACCGCCATGCGCGCCACAGCCTGACCGCGGAGATACCTGATCGTGACCGTGGTCAGCGCCGGACGCTCAAACTCCACCACGCCCCCCGTCGTCACCTTGATCAGCGGATCGGATGGTTCATAGACCGCCATGCGGGTCACGTCTGCGGTGGAACCATCGGTAAACTCCGCCGTCACCAGGAGCGGAATGCCGGCACGAGGCCCCTCCACCACAGCATCGGCAGGATCGACGAGCAAGCGAGCCACCTCGGGAGCTTGGTCCCGTGGAGCGGGGGCCGCCTCACGGATCCATCGCTCGAGCACGGCCCACTCCGGGTCGCTCCGCCCAAAGCGTCGGCCTCCGCCGTGCGGCACCTCGGCGGTAGCCTTGAGGAGAACCAAGCTGCGATCCGGCTCAATCAAGTTGATGCGACGGCCATCCTCAGAAGTCACGAGCTCCCGCCAATCGGCGGCGGGGTCTTGCCCTCGTAGTGAGAGAAAAAATCCTCCTTTGCCGTTGAGATTGCCGTGGCAGGTGCCAGCGTTGCAGCCAGCCTTGGAGAGCACGGCCATCACCTCGCGGTCAAAGGCGATCGGCTCCGCCGTCAGGGATTCTGCGGCAAAACTTCCCCTCCCACTGATGAGGCTCGCCACGGCTGCGGCCAGAACCAGGCAGAACCAGCCTGGCCTAGGCTTGACTGCAGAGCATGGTTCGACGCGCCGCATAACCTCAATCACTCCCTGCATCTGCGGCACCCTCCGCCTCACTCGGGCGGACCTCGCTTCTGACGCACTCAAGAATAGGTCGCTCCCGACGCCCATCACAACCGATCAACCCGTGAGTTCGGGGATTGGCTCGCCTCGAGGAGCGAGCAGCACGGGACGACCGGAAAAATCAACAATCCCGGAGTTGATGCGGTCGATGCCTAGGTGGCGATAGATCGTGGCGAGAAAGTCATCGGGGCCCACGCGGCGTTCGATCGGGTCTTCGCCTCGTGCGTCGGTGGCTCCGATCACGGCACCGGTGCGTATCCCGCCGCCGGCGAAGAGCATGCTGTTGGCCCGCCGCCAGTGGTCGCGCCCTGGTTGC
>JBMTLP010000003.1:0-25188 GCA_049433245.1 Pirellulales bacterium | reverse complement strand
TAGATAGTGCAGCAGAGAAAGGGACTTCCAGCCTAGCTCCGGCGCACGGGGCACTCCCTTGGGTGCCTCCAGGTGATCGTACTCGGCGCGTAGGTGGTGCAATGGCTTGCCAGTTTTGGTGGCTATTTGCCGGTACCAGAGAGCCCGAAGAAGAGGGCCACGTCAGGACCACTTGCGCCTCCCACGTTTGCGGAGCAGTGCATCGACAACACACCACGGGCCGGCAACAGCCAGTGCATGATGGTGAACACGCCCTTCTTCATCTCGCCGGCATACTCCGTGCCGAGAATCACCCCTTCTCGCCGTTCGAGCGAGAGGTCGATGCTGGTGCGACCGGTCATCTGATGGGTGAGCGGGTTTGCCGGAAACTGCCCCGCATTGAAGAGCACGTAGTCTGGCGCACCGAACCGCTCGAGTTCGTCGAGCGTGGGCCGAATCAACATGTTCTGCATGAACAGGGCGTGGTAGGCCCGGGCGCAGATCACGCGCACTTTGATCCGGCAGGCAGGGTCCCAGCCTGCGTAACCATCAACGACGTACACCTGGTCCCGGGTGTTGAGGTAGTCGATGGCCCGCTGACGATTCAGCAGGAAGGTGTGCTCCTCGATCGGATGGTTGACCGGCCCCCACCAAACGTCGTGTTCGCTCTCCGCATGCCGCACCACATGCTTATCTTTGGGGCTGCGGCCAGTCTTGGCACCAGAGCGAATCGCGATCGCTCCGCTGGCCACGATCGCCGCCCGCTCCCTGCTGACAGCATCTTCGTACAGGCGACCTGGGGGCGCATTCCTCACAACGACTGGCACGTGGATTTCATGCGGAGAGAGATCGACGTGCACCGGCATGTCGCTACCTCAACGTCATCCAAAACAGATACAGCAGCCAACACGACTCGACAGCTGCAGCGATCAAAAAATGCCTCACGACGCGGGCGTGGGCGTGCCTAGGCGATTGGCGTGTCGGCTGGCTGTCGTCCGTGTCGCCCGAGATGACTACCACATTCGTCATGTGTCGCGAGACCGTCTTGTGCCACCAGCCGTAGAACTCTCACCGCCGCTCGAACCGTCAGTTCGATTCAGCAACGACGAACCGAAACCGATCCCGAAATACATCGTCGAAATCATAGACGTCATGGAAGTCTTCGCGACGATCTTTTCGTGTTTTGCGCATTTGACCGATGTCGATCATGTTGAACACGATCTCACCAAGGTCGCGGGTGCTGGCGACGCCCCAGTTGCCAAGCACGGTTTTTGCGAGGTATCCGTACTGATCGAGCGCGTATCGTCGCGCGGCCTCGCAGAGCTGCTGCCCTGTCAGATGCTGCTCCGCTCGCTTCCGACGCTTGCGACTGCGACCCGCGGTCTCAGAGGCCTCCCGGTCGCCATCGCCAGCCTCTTCCCCCATGCCGAGCGTTTCCTGGGCATAGGTGAGAGACTCAAGCACGAAGAGATACGCGTCGACGGTGTACCGCTTGTCGCGTTGCACAAGCAGGAGTAGCGGGTGCGTCGGATCAGCCAATGGCATGGGAAACCTCACAGCGTCGGAGCCTGCGAGTATACCCATGTCGTCATCACCCACAAACGAACAGAGAAGAGCCCATGCTTCGCGGGCCAACCAGGCAAACACTCACTGTGGTAGCGGTTGTGCCGCCGACGTCGTCGGCAGTTCCTCTTTCACGAACGTGTAGCCCAGCGGCGTGAGCGGTCGTGAAAAATCCCGAATCATGTCGAGACCTTTGTCGATCAGGCTCGTCTTGGGATCGAACTGGTAAACATCCCGATCCTGCCCGCCCGGTTTGTAGATCTGCATCGCGAACGGCATCAGATCCCGGGCCTGCAGAATCAGCTCCACGCGTGAGAAGTTTGCGGCGTCGGCCTGCCAACGCGGAATCGCTTCGAGCCACACCTGATCGTTGACTCCCGGAGGCGTGATGATCCGCATCGCGTAGCGCTGCTTGAGGGTTTCAGCCTTGGCACCAAACACGAAGGGCAACGGCCCATCGCTGATCGCCTTGCCCTGCATTTCTGGCGGGAGCACCGTCTCTTTCAGCTGACGCTCCGCGTGCCGAAACTCGTAGATGCTTGTGCCATTGCAGACCCAGTGCTCTCCCGAATCGCCAGGGATGGTTTCGTAGCGACGGTTTTCTGGGTTCCATTGCCGCGACTCCCGCACGCGATAGAGCCCCTTGTCTGGGGCGGCGTACTTCAGTTCGCCACTGCTTTCGGAAAACGCCAGCCGGTCTCCATTCTCGCCAGCAGGGCTCCAGGCGTTGTACTCCCACTTGTAGAAGCGACAGGCCCAGGTCTGCACCGCAGAACTACGTTGTTCCCACGCAGCCAGGAGACGATCCAAGGCAGCGGCCTCTGCGGCCGTCAGAGGAGGCCGACCAACCGCCTGCTGCGGCGCGGCAGCCACCCGCGGCGCGGCGTCCTGGGCGAACGTTGAGGAAGGCGACTGAGAGCCGAGCAACACGCCCAGAGAAGCAGCAATCAGGAACGAAAGTCGCAGGTGCATGCCAGGCATCGGTCACTCCGAGGCAGTTCCACAGGCCCGGGCCCAAGGGCCTCTACGGGGAAACGTCGGGACAGTAGCAGCCAGCCGCAACCCTCGCGAGGTCGTTTTCCTGCGACAAACCTGGTGTTAGGCGTCGAGCCCGGCGGCCGCCCGCAACTCCCCCAATTCCCGCTCAAATCCTCCCGAGAGAATGGGAAACCGGCACCAAGTCTTCGGATCGAGATTCTCATCATCGAGGTGGAACGACGGGGCATACCGCTCCCGCTTCCACTGATTCCGGCTCCACAGCCGAAAGAACCGCTCCGTCCACACCGCCAGTTGCCGGGGTGATTGCGTGGGCAACTCTCCGCAGAGCCTCGTCCAACAGGCCAGCGGCATCTGCTTGTCCCGGATCGCAAACCGTTCGATCAGGTCGAGAATCGCATAGGGCATCAGGTCCGCCTCATCGGTCTGGCCTGCGGCAGGCGGGCGGAGTTCGGCAGTCGGCTGCTGCGTGTTGACCGCCTCGAGCGAAGGCAGCGGCCCCAATCCTTGCGGCCCGTGCACCTGCATCCACTCCAGCCAGGCCCGCAGAAACGCCTTGTCGATCCCTGCGATCGGAGCAAGCCCCCCTGAGGTGTCGCCGTCCATCGTGGCATAGCCCACTGCAGCTTCCGAGCGATTGCTCGTCGAGAGCAGCAAGGCGCCAGTTACGTTAGCGAGCATCCACACACCTGGCGACCGCACCCGCGCCTGAATGTTCTGCAGCGCGAGGTCATCGTACTCCCAGGAGAGAGGCCGCCCCAAGGCCGACTCCACGAGTCGCCGGTACTGCTGAACAATGGCCTCCACGTCGAACTCGTGATAGGCCGCCCCCAGACTCTCCGCAAGCGTCTCGGCGGCGTGCCGGGTGACCTCGCCGGAGTTGGCGGTCGCCTGATAGACGCAGGTCAATGACTGCCGAATCAACTGTTCCACTGAGGGATCGCTCATCGTCGCATGCGGCCCCGGGGCCAACCCAAGCCGGCGAGCCACAACGACGGCGCCAAGCTCGGCCACTGCAAACTTCACCGCAGCAGCCGCCAGACAGGCTACGGCAGAGGAATCCGCACCGCCGCTCGCCGACACCACAAACCCGCGCGACCGACTCTTCCGCACGTAGTCGAAGAGCCCAAGCGCGACCGCCCGCGCAAACTCTTCCTCCTTGACGTACCGCCCAGACTCCCACGCATCGCGAGCGGCTACCGGACGAACGGAGATTCCCGAACGTGGCAGGACAAACGGAACGTCAACCGGCTCGTCCACCGCTGTTCCGGGAACACCTGCCAGCTTTGACTGCGACAGACGGCTCACATCCATATCGACGATACAGTCGGTCAGCAGACAGTCATCAAAACTAAACCGTCGTCCTTCCGCCAACATGCGACCGTTCGACGCCACAAGCACACTGCCGTCGTAAATCGAACGCCCCGCCTCATTGCCCAGCAGATTCGCATACACATACGTCACACCGAATGCCCGCGAACCCTCGAGCACGAACCGTCGTCGCACCTCTTCTTTCGCGAAAGCAAAGTGGCTCGCCGATGGATTGAGGATCAGATCGACCCCGCGTGCGGCCAGATCGCTCCCTGGCCGTGAGGCAGCCCACGCATCTTCACAGATTTCAAAACCGATCCGCACGCCATCCACGTCGAACCGCACATCGCCAAACGGCACCCGCAGCGGCCCATCGCCAAGATCGATCTCCACATGTCCGCGGCGACCTCGCGGCCATGGACGAAACCATCGTGGCTCGTAGTGGATACCTTCTCCCGCGAGATGCTGTTTCGCGACAAAGCCGGCTACCCGGCCATCGGCGACGAGGCAGACCGTGTCGTAGAGGCAACTCTCGAACCGGACCGGCAACCCTAAGGCCACAACGAGCCCCCTCGTTTCCGGCAGAAGTTCAGCCAAGACCTGAAGCGCCATCCGGTGCAGCCCTGGCGACAGGAAGGCGTCTTCGCAGCCGTAGCCGGTGATGGCGAGTTCGGGCAGACAGAGGATCGAGACTTGCCGATCACGAGCGGCCCGGATCGCCGTGATGAGGCGGTCGCGATTGCCATTCCAATCGAGCGGTGTCTGGTTGAGGGCTGCGCCCCCCACGCGGATGAGATGCATGGCAGACGGTCGCGCGGTCTCGGCACATCGGAAGCTTCGTCGATCAGGCAGGCCCCGCCGCGAACTTCCGGTCCGCTTACCGCTCTCGCGACTCCTCTAGGTACGTGTAGCCGCCGAGCCCCTCTTCGTAGTACTTCAGGAAGCGGCCGGCCTGCCCATCCCCAATGCGACCTTCGCGAACGGCCTGTTCGATCGACTGCCGCAAACGCTGCACAAGATGGTTGGCATCAAACTCGACGTAGTGAAGCACCTCTCGAACGGTGTCTCCTTTGATCACCGCATCGAGAACCACATCCCCCTTGTCGTCAAGGCTGACGTGAACGGCGTTGGTGTCTCCAAAGAGGTTATGGAGATCGCCGAGAATCTCCTGATAGGCACCGAGCAGAAATGCGCCCAGGTAGTAGGGGCTCGCGTTGAGGGCGTGCACCGGGAGCGTCCGTTTGACATCGCGGCGATCAATGAACTGATCGATCTTGCCGTCGGAATCGCACGTCACATCCCCCAACACCGCCCGCCGAGTTGGCCGTTCGTTGAGCCGGTGGATCGGCATCACGGGGAAGAGTTGCTTGATCGCCCAACTGTCGGGCATCGACTGAAACAGGCTGAAGTTGCAGAAGTAGGTGTCGGAAAGGGTGGCCGCGAGCCCCTCGAGTTCTTCTGGCACAAACTCGAGTTGCTTTGACAGCTTCACGATCTTGCGACAGATAGCAAAGTACAGCCCTTCCACTGAGGCTCGTTGATCGAGCGGCAAGTAGCCGGAGGAGAACAGACTGATGGCGGTATCGAGTGCCTGCTGAGCGTCGTGAAAACTCTCCAGCAGGTTGCGGACGTTGATGTTTTGATAGGTGACCATCAGATCGTGCAGTGGCTGTTCCGCATCTGCTGGCGGCTCAACAACCTCGAGGTGCCGGCCCTGCTCCGACACTCCCAGCACGCTGAAGACCAGCATGCTGTGGTAGGCCACGATCGCCCGCCCACTCTCCGAGATGATCGTTGGATGGGGCACGCCCGCCTCATCGCAGGCGTTCTTCACCTGATAGACAACGTCGTTTGCATACTCCTGCAGGCTGTAGTTGACGCTCGACTCGAAGTTGGTCTGCGAGCCGTCGTAATCCACTCCAAGCCCACCCCCCACATCGAGATACTTCAGCCCCGCACCACGACGGGCCAGTTCGGTGTAGACCCGAGCCGCCTCATTGAGCGCCGCCTTGATGTGGCGGATGTTGGTGATCTGGCTTCCCTGATGGAAGTGAAGCAGTTGCAAGCAATCTTCCATGCCCCGCTCGCGAAGCAGATCGAGCCCCGCAAGAAGTTCACTCGCCGTAAGACCAAACTTGCTGCGGAAGCCCCCCGATCCCTGCCAGCGGCCAGCACCACGGGTCGCGAGTTTGGTTCGCATCCCAATCCGTGGCCGCACACCAAGTTTCTCGGCATGATCGAGGATCAGCTGGAGTTCGCTAAACCTCTCGACGACGGGAATGATGTGGCGACCGATCTTGTGGGCCAGCATCATCGTTTCGATGAACTCAGAATCTTTGAAGCCGTTGCAGATGATGGGGGTGTCGTTGCCAGCCAGCGCCACCACAGCGAGCAGTTCCGGCTTGCTTCCGGCCTCAAGCCCGAAATGGTAGGGGCGGCCGTACTCGAGCACCTCCTCGACCACCTGCCGCTGCTGGTTCACCTTGATCGGATACACGCAGCAGTAGTCACCCAGGTACTCGTTCTCCTGGATCGCCGTGGAAAACACGCGATGGAGCTGTCCGAGCCTGTCTTGGAGGATGCCACCAAACCGGAGCAGGATCGGCAGGTCGATGCCGCGCATCTCCAATCTGTCAACGAGTTGTTTCAGATCGATCGATCGATTTGTCGACCGATCTGGGTGCACCAGCAGGTTGCCGTCGCCTCGAATGGAGAAGTAACCATTGCCCCAGCGAGCGATCTCATACAGATCTGCGGCGTCGGCAGTGGTCCAGCTTTCAACATCGAGATCAACGGCCATGCGGAGACTCCAGGGCCGGGCAGAAAAAGTTCGGCCCGATTTCCTCAGTGTAGCCGCGATGGTTACAGAGACCATACGAGACTGTGGGGCACGTCGAATGGCCAGACCAGCTACACCCGGATCTTGCTCCACCCTGGTGCGCAGAACAGGGCTGTCAGCACACTCCCTCGCAGCAGCAGGTCGATCGCCATCGCATACCAGGCCCCGGTCACGCCGAGCCCCAGCCCGGGCAACGAACCCAGGCCTCCTGGCACTGGGATGGTGTCCCAGGCCAGGAACAGCGCGAGCGGCAGCCGCACAAAGACCAGCACCGCAAGGTTCACGATCATCGGGGCCCGCGTTTGCCCGGCCCCACGGAGCCCGCCCGAAAAGACCATCAAGGCCGCCAGCGGGGGCTGAGCGAAGGCGACGATGCGGACGAGCCCAGCCGTGATCGACGCAACCTCCTGCTGACCGTCGGCGAGAAAAAAGGCGGCGAGGCGGTCCGCCTCGATGCCTAACAGCACCGCCACTGAACTCATCAGCAGGGTGCACACAATCGCGGCGAGCCAGACGCTGTCTCGCGCCCTCCGTTCATCACGGGCACCGAGAAACTGTCCGGAAAGCGTGGCCGCGGAAACCTGAAACGCACTGCCTGGCAGAAAAGCGAGCGACTCGATGGTGATCGCCAGGGAATGTGCTGCGGCATCGACATCTCCGAGACGGTTCACGATCGACAGGAAGGCGAGTTGGCAGACCGCCTGGGCGATGCCGTCCCACCCGGCAGGCATCCCCACCCTGGTGAGCCGCTTCACGAGGGCAGCATCCGGCACCCAACACGAAGCAGAGAGGTGCAGGGGACTGCGGCCGCGAAACAGCACCCCCGCCGTAAAGGCTGCTCCGCAGCCGGCTCCCAGGAATGTGCCCCAGGCCAGGCCCCGCCAGCCGAGTTCAGGGAGTCCTCCCCAACCTGTCGCCAAGGCGGCACTGGCCACGGCGTTGACCACGTTTACCACCGTCATCACCACCATCCCGGTGGTCATCTCGCCGGCCCCACGGAGCGCAGCCACCCCGACTTGGGTAAACATCACCGCAGGCAGCGCAGGCAACACGATCGCGAGGTAGTCACCGGCGAGTTGCGACGATGCGTCGGGCAGCCCGAGCATGCTGATGAACGCCCGACCGCCGAATGCGGCAACCACGAGCACCGCAACCACCACACCGGCACCAACCAGCATGGCCTGTGCGGTCACTCGCGAGGCTGTTGGCAGATCACCCGCCCCCACGGCCCGCGCGACGATGGCCGTCACCGACACCGACGCCACAGCAAACAGGACCGGCAGGAAGCCCCAGCAATACGCCACGAGCCCGACCGCCGCGAGATACTCCGGCCCAGGCAGGAGATTCCCTGACAACCACTTGTCGGTCATCCCCACGCCAAGGGCGAGGGTTTGTTCGATCAGGACCGGTGCCGCCAGCACCAAAAGAGGACGCACGATACCGGGCAGACGAGCCACTCCGCCGCCACGAGGTGCTCTCGGTGCGTCGTTCTCTGCATGAGGTGTCGGCTCAACCGCGGCCGTGGCGCCACCCGTATTGGCCGAAGAACCGGTCAAGACGGGCGGACTGGAGGCTGATGACATACGTCCTGCCGAAGCAGCACTCGCCCAGGTGAAATCAGGCGAAGAGTTCCGAAATCACACGGCCGGCATTGGCAATCTTCATGGGCCGGCCATTCGTGGCCGTGAACGTGGTCTCGAGCGAAATGCCAAGGGACTTCAGCACACTCGCCATCACGTCCTGCGACGAATAGGGCTCGGTGATCACTTCCTTACCATCCGAACTCGTCTCACCAACCACCACGCCTCGCCGGAACCCTGCTCCACCGACGACCACGCTCCAACTGCGAGCCCAGTGGTCGCGGCCGGCATCACCATTAATGTTAGGCGTGCGGCTAAACTCGCCCATCCAGATCACTGCGGTGTCGTCGTAGAGCCCACGCTGCACGAGGTCCTCGACGAGAGCGCTCATGGCCTTGTCGAGCTCCGGCAACTTGTTGTCGGCGAGCGTGGGGAAAATCCCTTGGTGGTTGTCCCAGCCGCCGAGATCCACTTCGACGAAGGGAACGCCCTGCTCAACGAGCCGTCGGGCCATCAAGCAGCCGCGTCCAAAACCGGTGGTACCGTACCTCTCGCGGACCTCGGTCGGCTCCTGATCAACCTTGAAGGCGTTCATCTGCTCGCTGGTCATCAACTTGATGGTGCGATCGAGCACCTTCGCGTGGTCGCGGGCAGAGCCGCCTCGCTCCTCGCCGATAAACCGCTTCTCGATCGTGGCGAGCATTTCCAACCGCTGATTGACGCGAGTCTGCTCGATTCCCATGTCGAGATTCCGCACGCGGCCGCTGGAATCCACGACAAACGGAGCCCACGTCATGCCCAGGAATCCCGGTCCCACACTTCCGCCGCCAACAGACACGAAGGGCGGGATCTCCAGGGAGGGAACCTGCGACGCGAGTTCATGGGCAATCACCGCCCCGTAACTGGGATGCTCCACGTTGGGGTTGGGCACATAGCCGGTGTGCATGTAGTAGCGACCGCGCATGTGGTCGGCTTCGCGTGTGCTCATCGACCGTACGATGGCCATCTGGTGCATCTGCTGCGCCATCAAGGGCATGTGCTCACAGATTGCCACACCATCGGCAGAGGTCGAGATCTGCTTGAACGGACCACCTGTGGCAGACCCGGGCTTGAGATCCCAGATGTCCATCGTGCTCGGCCCGCCACCCATCCACAACAGAATCGCGGACTTGTGCCGCTTCTTCATGTCTTGGGCGTTGGCCAGAAGCGTATTGGTAAAGGCTGTTGCCGGCGCGGCGAGGGCCGCAGCCCCAGCAAGATGACTCATGAAATGACGACGGTTCATTCCATCGGGAACGGACTTCATTGACGTCATTGACATAACCAGCCTCCTCAAAGAGCCAACCAGCCTTGCCCGGGATCGTCGCACTGAACGGCCCCTGCTGATTGACAACGTGTGTGTTCGGTGTGTGTTGTTTTGATGACCGCGACCGTGCTCAGGCAACGGCGTGACTCTGAAAAACGTCGCAACGTCTGCAAACTGCCCGCTTAGTGATTGATGATGAACTCGTTGGAGTTGAGAACCGCCCACCACACATCCTGCAGAGCGGCGACCACGTCCCCTTCCCGGGCTCCAACGAGTGCGTTGGCAACGGTCACCTCACGTCGCGTGGGTTGTCGCGCCAACGCCGCTCGGTAGAGCAGGTCTATTTTCTGTGGATTCGACATGGCACTGCTGGCCACCGAGTCGAGAAAGCCGCCCTTCCCGGTCTCCGTTGCGGCTTTGATCAGCGGCCCATTGAACATCATCAAAACCTGTGGAATCGACCCGTTGAAGGTGGTGGAATCGGCGCCGTCGTCCGTGCCAAACGCAATCACGAACTGACCGAGCCACTCGTCCTTGAGCCGCGCACGCTCCTCGGCGTCGCCCGTGAGATCAGCCCGCGTCGCTGTCAGCAGCGATTCATACAGTTGCTCAGCCGTCATCTGTCGTAGATAGAAGTGACTGAACATCGGCCGTTCACCCATGGCCGGATCGTCCGCGCTGTTGCCCTTCGTGGTGCGGCTTGAGAGCCCGTAGGCCTCCGAGAGCACGATCCACCGCATCAACTCTTTGGTGTCATAACTTGCCTCGATCAACGATTCGGCAAGGGTGTCGAGCAGTTCAGGGTGGGTGGGTGCGTTGTGTTCGCCCAGATCGTCAACGGGCTTCGTGAAGCCATAGCCAAAGAAGTGTCCCCAGAGTCGATTGACGATCGCTCGTGACAACAGCGGGCTTGCCACCATCATCTCGGCAAGTTCATGACGGCGATTCACACCGTACGGCGTACCGTCCGACATGGTGCCCGGCAGGTACCCGCTCTTGGAGATCTCCGCTCCGTCGATGAATACGGGATAGGCCACTTTGGTCAGGCCGTTGCGGAGCTCGTAGTAAATCTCCGCCTCCTCCGGATCGCCCCCCTCCCCGGCGAAGTCCTGATCGACAAGCTCCACCGACGCCACGTCGTTGCCCCCATCAAACCGCCTCAACGCGGTGGCTTGACGAAAGAAAGCATTAAACTCCCAGAACTGATTTTGCTTCCCTTTGTTGAATGGATGGTTGTGGCACTGGGTGCACTGCACCTGCATCGCCAAGAAAACCTGCGCAGTGCGCGCGGCAGCCTGGATGCCGTTGTCCTCCATCTTGCCGCAGAGGAAGTTCGTCGCTCCGTTGAAGTTAGCCGCCCCCGGAGTATTCGAACCACTGGCCGTCACGAGCTCTCTGACGAACTCGTCGTACGACACATTCTTGGAGAGCGCGCGGCGCAAGTACTGACGCATGCCCGCTCGGCTCACCATGTCATTTTCGGTGTCGCGACCAATCAGAGTGGTCGTCCACACGTCCGTCCACGAGCGAGCAAACTCGTCCACGTACTCATCGCCGAGCAGGCGGTCGACCAACCGCTGCTTCTTGTCGTCGGTGGAGTCCTTCGTAAAGGCCTCGAGTTCTGCCAGCGTGGGGATTCGCCCAACAAGATCGAGATACACACGACGACACCACTCGCCGTCAGTCGCCGCTGGAGAAGGCTCCAACTTCGCATCGGCCCAGCCACCGCGGATGGCTGCA
The DNA here is from genome assembly GCA_049433245.1 of Pirellulales bacterium. GTDB lineage: Bacteria > Planctomycetota > Planctomycetia > Pirellulales > UBA1268 > M30B53. Next base: position 13,874 of record JBMTLP010000003.1, on the reverse strand, counting down.
TTGATCAATCGCACTTCCGGAATACCGAAGTCGCTCGGGGCTTTCTCGGCAGCCTGAACCGAACAGGCGAAGATCACACAGGCAGTCACCAGATGCAGCGTCGCACCAACGAGAGGAGAGACTCGTCGGGTGCGCAACTGCTCCACGTTGTTCAACGCAGCCATGGTCACCATCCTGTCTGCCGTGCCCGGATCTTACGAAATCCTACGTCAAACCACCTTCCGAGGCGATTTCACTCCGTAAAAATCAGTTTTACCCTGGCAAGGCAAGCAAAACGAACCCCCCAGAGAAGGCATCGCCTCACGCCACAGCGGGCAGAAACAAAAATGTCTCTGGACCGATTCCGGTCCAGAGACATCGCTTCATCTTCGGAGTGGAAAGCCGGGCGGCAACACGGGTGCCACCACCTTGCCTGCCCCCGTCAAACTCAGGTGGCTGCGGCAGGCTCGACAGTCGGGGCCGGGGCAGAAGCCACGGACTGACCGACAAACTCAATGATGGCCCGAGGACCGGCATCACCCAGCCGCGGCTTGGCCAACTTGAGGATCCGAGTGTACCCGCCGGGTCGATCGGTAAACCGTGGCGCAACCTTCTCAAACAGGATTCGCGCCGCGTGCTTGTCACCAAGCAGGGTGATCACCCGACGCCTAGCCGTGACAAGTGGAGCACGAGCTTGCGACCACTTCCTCCACGTCTCACTCTCACGCCAAGCCTTCCAGGCTGCGGTGTCCCGCTCAGCAGGAGCCGCAAAACCTTCAGCGGCCTGGGACTCCGCGATACCACGCTTGGCGATCGTGATGCATCGCTCGACGAGCGGACGCACTTCCTTTGCCTTTGCCAGCGTGGTCACGATCCGCCCTGGGACCTTGGGGGCACCTGGCTCATCGACCTCGAACGTCCCCTCAGTGAGGAACAACGCGGAGGCGAGGTTGCGCAACAGCGCCCTCTGATGCGAAGGACTCCTCCCCAGAACACGACCCTTGCGACGATGCCGCATCTCACTGCTCCTCGCGAATCACCGGCGGCCCGGGAGGCCTCCACCAAGGGGCCTCAAACCAGAACTGCCTCGCCTCACTCTCCGATGTTCATCCCCAAACTGAGCCCGTGCTCAGCAAGTTTTTCTTCAATCTCATGCACGGTGATCTCCGCCGCATTTCGCAACTCGTGGAGTTGCTCACGCGTCCGGCCCACCAAATCACGCAGCGTGGAAATCCCCTCAGCTTCGAGGCAGTTCACTGCCCGAGTGCCGAGCCCAAGATCGCTTACCAACTGCCCCAAACGGCTCGACACCGGCGCCTCGATCGCCAGCACGTCAACGCCCGCTGAGGGGAGGTGCACGCCTGGGCCCGCTTCGCCGTACCCAACAAAAGGATTGAGGTGCTTCCGCAGAATCTTGGCGGCTTCAACGAGCGCCATTTCTGGCGTGACGGTGCCATCGGTCCAGATCTCAAGCGTAAGCTTGTCGTAGTTAGTCTTTTGACCGACGCGCGTTTCTTCGACTTCATAACGCACGCGAGTGACCGGGCTGAACACCGCATCGACCGGAACGATGCCGATCTCTTGCGTGTCGGGGCTATGCTCGGTCGCCGGCACATAACCGCGTCCGTTCTCGACCACCATCTCGATCTCGAACGGCACGTCGTCGGTCAACGTGGCCAAGACCAGATCCTTGTTGATCACCTCAACAGCTTCGTCAGTCTGGATGTCTGCCCCAGTCACGGGCCCCTTGGTGCTCTTCTCAACGCGAATCACGCGAGTCGAGTCGCTGTGGTTCTTGACCACGAGGCTCTTGATCGCCAGCACGATATCAGTGACGTCTTCCAGCACACCGGGGATCGTCGTGAACTCGTGGAGGGCGCCGCCGACTTTGATCTGCGTGATGGCACTGCCTTCGAGGCTCGACAGCAGGACACGCCGGAGACTGTTACCCACCGTCGTGCCGAACCCTCGCTCAAAAGGCTCAGCGGTGAAGCGACCGTAGGTGTCGGTGAGGGTCGCTTTGTCAGCGGCAACGACGCCTGGAAGCTCCAAACCTCTCCAACGAATGTGCATTGAGATATCTCCTGTGAACAATCGGCCCACGAGGCCGTGGCGGGATTAGCGGGGATGCGGGCAGGACTGGCGAAAAAACAACGAACGCAGAAAAACCTTACCAAGCAGCACAATCACTTCGAGCACAACTCGATGATCAGATTGGCCTGCACGGGAATCGAGACGTCATCTGCACCGGGAAGACGATCAACTCGCCCCTCGGGAACTCCACCATCCACGCGAGTCAAAAAGTCGGGAACTTCGCGTCGGCCCTCCGCGAGGACGGCGTGCACGAGTTGCAAGCTCTTCTTGCGGTTCTTCACACGGATCACATCACCGGCCTTCACGAGGTAGCTGGGGATGTCGACGCGCTGACCGTTGATCGTGATGTGACCGTGCTGCACCATCTGGCGAGCAGCGGCACGAGAAGCCGCGAACCCCATGCGATGCACCACGTTGTCGAGCCGTCGCTCAAGCAGCGACATCAGCGCTTCACCTGTGTTGGTCTTCCCGCGTTCAGCGCGAGCGAAGTAGGTGCGGAACTGACGCTCAAGAACACCATAATAGTGCTTGACCTTCTGCTTCTCTCGAAGGTGAATGCCGTAGTCGGTCAACTTGGGGCGTCGACGCTGCACCATACCCGGAGGAGTGCTTCGTCGCTCAAACGCACACTTTGGCGTGTCGCAACGGCTCCCCTTGAGGAAGAGCTTCAGTCCGTCACGTCGGCACAGCCGGCAAACCGGCCCTGTGATTCGTCCCATGGTTCCTACCGTACCTCGCCTTGATCTTCTTCGGTTACTTGAGAACCGAAATGATTCGATGTGAACGTATTTCTATATTTGCGAGTCGCAGGCTTCCTTGCCCCCAAGCATGAACTGGCATTCTCCAGTCTCATACCCGCGACCCCTCATCTGAGCAGCATCGTGCTGTCAGGGTCGAACAGAAGACGCGACGACTAGACGCGTCGCTTCTTCGGTGGACGACAACCGTTGTGCGGCAGTGGCGTCACATCCTCAATGCTCTTGATGTTCATGCCAGCCGCCGTGAGCGCCGTAATCGCACTCTCGCGACCACTGCCCGGGCCCCGAACCTTGACTTCAAGATCCTTGACGCCGAACTTGGCAGCCTTTTCAGCAGCTTGCTGAGCAGCCAACTGGCCGGCAAACGGCGTGCCCTTCCGGCTTCCCTTGAAACCACAGGTGCCACCGCTGGCCCAACACAGCGTGTCGCCACGGCTGTCCGTGATCGTCACTGTGGTGTTGTTGAAGCTGGCCGAAATGTAGGCGACACCCGCCGACACGCTCTTCTTCTTTTGCTTTGACCCTTTGGCCACGAACACTCCTCCAAACTACTGTCGTTGATTTGACGCACGCGGTTGCCGCTGCACCCTGCAGCACTGCACCCGACCGCTTTATATTGACAAAACTGCTGCCATCGCTCTCATCGGGCTCGCTGACCCGGGCTGGTGACGACTCGCACCTCTGCCCCCCCAGCCCAACCGCAAACGCCGGCAGCAACGAAGCCCGGCTGCAATCGGCCGACTACCTCAAGTCCTTCACGCCCTTCTTACCTGCGACCGTCTTCTTAGGGCCCTTGCGGGTCCGGGCGTTGGTGCGTGTTCTCTGACCGCGAACCGGCAAACCGCGACGGTGACGCAGGCCTCGGTACGACCCAATATCCTTCAACCGGGAAACGTTCTGAGCAACCTGGCGACGCAACTGGCCTTCGCAGACGTAGTCCTTGTCGAGCAGAGCCGCCAAGCGAGCGAGTTCATCCTCTTGCAGATCCCTGGCCTGCCCGAGGGGATCGACACCGGCTTTGTGGCACAGCTCACGAGAAACTCGTGGCCCAACACCGTAAAGGTACTGCAGGGAGTAGACCGTCTTCTTTTCCGACGGAATGTCGACTCCGAGAAGGCGTGGCATAACCGCTCATTCCAGGGTGGCGTGTGGATATCATGCACAACCCTACGGATGCGCGGAGGTCGGAGCCACTGCGATCCGCACGAGCGGACCATCGTAGCACACGCCACCGCAACACGACGCAGAGGTACCAGACCGGCCCCTAGCCTTGACGTTGCTTGTGCCGGGGATTGTCGCAGACGACGAATACGACGCCGCGGCGGCGCACGATCTTGCATTTGTCGCAGATACGTTTGACGCTCGCGCGAACCTTCATCATCAACCGCGGACAACCCGCCGCGCCTCACAAGGATCGGGATACAACCGGGAGCCCCGGAGTATAGGAGGGCTCACGGTTGATCCACAAGGGGGTAGAACACAATCCGTGAAATTAGGGCTTTTCGCCGAAGATTTCACACCAACACCAACTTTTCACGACTCTCGCTGAAACCAACCTGCCCAGCGAGGCCTGCAGGAAACGAAAAAACTGACGTCGAAAACGCCAAATAGACGCGAAAAACCCGCAAAAACGCGGAGCGATGCGAACTATGCCGCGTCTTCCAGCGATTCACCATCGACAGGAGCTCCGGTGAGCACCACGGGTCCGCTTTCGGTGATCGCAATCGTGTGCTCGAAGTGGGCGCTGGCCTTGCCGTCCACGGTCGACTGCGTCCAGAAATCGGCCAGGCCACGCACCTTTTTCGAACCCATGTTCACCATCGGCTCCACGGCGATCACGAGCCCAGGTTCGAGTGAAAAGTCATGATTTCGCCGATACTGCGGCGTGGAAAAGTTTGGCACCTGCGGGTCTTCGTGCATGTTGCGACCGATCCCGTGCCCCACGAAGTTCTCCACCACCGAAAACCCCTGATCGCGAACGTAGGCCGCCATTTCGGTCGCCACATCGCTCCAGCGGCTTCGCTTCCCCATGAGCTCGATGGCCAACTGCAGCACACCTGACGTGCAATCCAGCAACTTCTGCACATCGTCGGCGATTCGCCCGACCGGGTAGGTCACCGCGGAATCACCGCACCAGCCGCCCAACTTGGCACCTGTGTCGATGCTCACCACATCACCTTCCTTGAGCACGCGAGACGACGGGATACCGTGCACCACCTCATCGTTGACCGACATGCAGCAGACCGCGGGGAAGGCAGGTTTCCCGGGGCTCGGGTGCGGCACGCCCTTGAACAACGGCAGCGCCCCCCGCTCGACATAAAACGCTTCGATCTTGTTGTCGATTTCGAGCGTAGTGACCCCCGGCCGCACCAGGCTTCTCGCAAGCTGATGGGCAGCCCAAACAACCAAACCGGCACGGCGCATTGCCGCGATTTCCCTTGGGGAACGAAGATTCACCACGTGCGTAAACTCGACTCTTGTTGACTGTAAGAAGTGTTCGATCCTGCCCAGACATGCTTGAGTGAGTATAGCAGCACACGCCGCCCTCAAACTCTTCCAGCAACACCCCTGTGTGCGATTGAGTTTTTCGGCCGCCCATGACACCGCCCCGTGCGATGGGAGACGTGCTCGGCAGCCTGCTAGCCTATCTCTTCGTCAGCAGCCGCGCACCGCGAGGAGAACCCTGCGATCGCAGCCTGCACTCGGCCAAAGATTTCGTCGGCCGAGCCCAAGCCATCGATGCTGACGAGTTTTTTTTGCCTCGCATAGTACTCGAGCAGCGGTGCCGTCTGTCGCTCAAAACTTGCGATTCTTCGCGAGAAGATCTCTGGATCATCATCCTCGCGCTTGCGGTGCATCATCCTTCGCACGAGCTCGTCTCGAGGCACAGCCAGTTCGATCACGCCGTCGAGAGTCATCGCCTGCCGCTCGAGAAACTCGTCCAGCGTCGCCGCCTGCCGCAGCGTCCTGGGAAAACCATCGAGGAGACAGCCTTGCCGGCAGTCTGGACGCATCAGCCGCTTGCTGACCATCCCCACGATGAGTTCATCGGGAACGAGACGGCCGGTCTCCATGAACTCCGCAGCCTGCTGCCCTTCGCGAGACTTGTCGAGGACAGCCTGCCGCAGCATCTCACCGGTCGAGAGATGCGGAACGTCCAGGTACTCCACGAGCCTTTGGCACTGCGTGCCTTTGCCGGCTCCAGGGGGCCCAATAAGGACGATCCGCATGAATGAAGGGCCGCTGCCCGCCAACAGGAGAACAGCACATCAAGGTAAGTGAAGGACGGTGCTTGCGACAGGGCACTCCGTGGTCATGACGCCGACTGATCCCAACGCGGGGGCATCTCAGGATTTCTCCAAGAGCCCGCTGTAGTTTCGCATCACGAGATGGCTGTCAATTTTCTGCACGAGATCAAATGCCACGCTCACCGCGATCAGCAGACCAGTACCGCCATAAAAACTAGCGATCTGAGCAGGAATCCCCAGCGCCCCTGCGACCACCGTTGGAATGATCGCCACGAGGGCAAGGAAACCGGCTCCCACGTAGGTGATTCGTTCCATCACCCGCTCGAGGTAATCCGCCGTCCGCTTTCCAGGGCGATAGCCCGGAATGAACGTACCGAAGTTCTTCAGATTGTCGGCGATGTCCTTCGGGTTGAAGGTAATCGCGGTCCAAAAGTAGCAGAAGAAGTAGATCAGGAGCACATACAACAGGTTGTAGATGAACGACTGGCCTCGGGTGAACGAGTCGTGTAACGAGGCGAGCACCTGACTGCCTGGATTCGCATTGTGCAGATACTGAAACAGCATCTGCGGGAACAGCAGGAGCGAACTCGCGAAGATGATGGGCATCACGCCAGCCTGATTGACCCGCAATGGCAGGTACTGCCGGGTGCCACCATAAACTCTCCGCCCGCGGACGTGCTTGGCGCTCTGCGTCGGAATCCGCCGCTGCCCCTGAGTCATAAACACCACGCCAGCCACAACACCCACGAACAGGGCTGCGAGCACAATCAGCGTTTCCACGCCCATTTTGCCGCCGCCGCCACCGAGTTCCCAACTGGTGTCGCTCGTCAGTTCGACCAAAGCACTTGGCATCGCCGCCAGGATACCCGCCATGATCAAGAGGCTGATGCCGTTGCCGATTCCAAACTCGTCAATCTGCTCGCCAAGCCACATCAGGAAGATGGTGCCAGCTGTCATCGTCATTACAGCAACAAACTGCCATGTGAGCGGCAACTGTCCATCGACGAGGAAGGCGGAGTCGATCAGAGGCATCTCGCCGATACGCGTCGACGCCAGAAACGCCACGTAGGCCCAACTCTGCACCACGCAAATCACCACCGTGGCGTAGCGGGTGTATTCGTTGATCTTTTTCCGGCCCCCTTCGCCTTCCTTCTGAAGACGCTCGAGAGGCGGCCATACTGTGCCGAGCAGTTGGAAGATAATGGATGCCGAGATGTAGGGCATGATGCCCAAACCGAAGATCGTGGCCTGCGACAACTGGCTTGCAGAAAACACCGCCACGGTCTTAAGCAGGTCACCCAAGCCACCGGCCTCCTCAGCGAAGGCGGTCATGGCCTGAGGATCAACAATCGGCAAAGGCACCTGCCAGCCGACTCGGTAGATCGCCAGAAGCCCAAGGGTCAGCAGAATCTTCTGCCGAAGTTCTGGGATCGTAAAAATGATGCGGAGTTTCTCGAGCACCAGTCCGCTTCCTCCTGAGGCGTGGGAGCAACCAACGGCGGGAGCCGCCGGAGCCGGTCATCTGCTACCGGACTCGTAAGGACGGATAACCTACTCCGCCGCGTTATTTTTCCGCGATGCCTTTTTCTCACCCTTGACCACGGCAGCTGGACCGGGAAGGTCCGTGACGGTACCACCAGCGGCAAGAATCTTTTCCCGCGCCTGTCGGCTGAGCTTATGGGCCGAAACCTTCAAGGCATGCGGGACGTCGCCCTGGCCGAGCACCTTGAGTTCGTCCCACACGCCGCGAGCCAACCCTGAAGCCTTGAGCGTCTCTGGAGTGACTTCAGCGCCAGCAGGAAAAGCCTTAGCGATTTCGCCAACGTTTACGGCAAAGACAGTGCGGGCGAAACGGTTGTGAAAACCGCGTTTCGGGATCTGACGGATGATCGGCATCCGTGCGCCTTCAAAGATGGCGGAGGCTGACCAACCGGCCAACTGCCCCTGCCCTTTGTGACCACGCCCCGACGTCTTGCCCCGGCCAGACCCCGGCCCACGACCTACACGAAGTCGCTTGCGGTTCTTGTGGATACCTTTGTTGACATCATCGAGACGCATGGCACGGAGTCCTTCAATAAACTGAGTGGTCGTTTGTTCGGGCGGAAGCGACTGATCGAGCCGAGTCGATCGCAGTGCCTCGTGGGCCGATCGGCTATGAGCCGAGACTTACACCGCGAAGCCGCTCGACTTCGTCCCGCGTGCGAAGTTGACGCAGGGCATCGATTGCAGCCTTCACGAGATTCAACGGGTTCGTCGATCCCTGAGCCTTGGTGAGCACGTCCTGGATGCCGGCAGCTTCGCACACGGCACGCACAGCGGCACCAGCGATCACACCAGTGCCCGGATTCGCGGGCAACATGATCACGCGGCTCGTGCCGCTCGCCCCCACCACGCGATGAGGAATAGACCCATGAGTGACCGGCACTTCAACGAGGTTCTTCATCCCGTCCTTGATCGCCTTTTCCACGGCGGGAGGAACTTCGTTGGCTTTGCCGTAGCCCCAGCCAACCTTGCCCTGGCCGTTGCCGACCACAACAAGACCCGCAAAGCTAAAGCGGCGACCGCCCTTCACAACGGCCGCACACCGTCGAACCTTCACGACGTTTTCTGTGAACTCGCCGGTCCGCTGCTCTCTGCCTGAAGACATGTTCCGTAACTTCCTGGAAGAAAAATGATCTGTGATGGGCCGCGATCAGATCATCGGCCTGTTGACGGTGTCCTAGAACTCAAGGCCTGCCGCACGTGCTGCCTCAGCGAGTGCAGCAACACGGCCGTGATACCGAAAACTGCCGCGATCGAAGCAAACCTGCTTCACGCCAGCCGCCTGTGCCCGCTCCGCAACCGCCTTGCCAATCGCTTCGGCTGCGGATCGATTGCCTCCGTACGACACCTGCTCCCGCATCGATTTGTCGGCAGTGCTCGCCGACACAAGTGTGCGACCGCTGGCGTCATCGATGATCTGGGCATAGATGTGTTTGTGCGAGCGAAACACCGTCAGCCGCGGCCGATCCGCAGTTCCCTTAAGCCGCTTGCGAACACGAAAGCGACGACGAGTCCGCTGGCGAAGGTTCGTTCTTGCGTGGTCCATTGTTTTTCGTTCCCGTATTCCGTCGTGACTTGTGCAAACCGGCGAAGAGCTCGTATGCCGCTCCCTGCGCCCGGGTCTCGTTACTTGGTGACCGCCTTACCTGCCTTACGCCGCACTTGCTCGTTCTCGTAGCGGATGCCCTTACCCTTATAAGGCTCTGGCTTTCGCAGGGCTCGCACCTCAGCGGCAAACTGCCCAACCTGCTGCTTGTCGATACCCTTGATCGAAATGTGCGTCTGATCGGGACATGTCACGGTGAGTGCAGCAGGAATCGGCACCTGGAGTTCGTTGGCAAACCCAACACGGAGCTGCAGGACATTGTTTTGGACGGCCGCGATGTAGCCGACGCCCACGATTTCAAGCTTCTTCTCGTACCCCTTCTCCACCCCCTCAACCATGTTCGCGATCAGAGCGCGGGTAAGGCCGTGGACGCAGCGTGAGATGCGGGTGTCGTCTTGACGAGCCACTCGTACCACCGAATCGTCGATCTCCAGGCGGACGTTCGGGTGCGGCTGCAACTCGAGTTTGCCGAGCGGCCCTTCCACACGCAACCCTGCACTGTCAAGCGTAGCCTTCACGCCCTTGGGAAGCGGAATCGGCGATTTTCCTACTCGCGACATGACTCGGTCTCTTCTTTATTCACCAACAGGTTGTTCGGAGATGGACGATGCAACGTGCTGCACCCGCAGCACGAGGCTCTACCACAGTTCAGCCAAAACCTCGCCACCAAGCTTCTTCTGACGAGCTTCACGATCGCTCAGCACCCCACCCGAGGTTGAAACGATGAAGATACCAAGCCCACCAAGCACAGGGCGAAGACGGGTCGATCGGCTGTAAACGCGACGACCGGGCGAGCTCACACGTCGAATGTGCCGGATCACCCGCTCACCGTTCGGACCGTACTTAAGATCCAACTGCAGTTTTGGCACTGGAGCAGATTCAACCTCTCGCCAATCCCAAATGAAGCCTTCTCGTTTGAGCACATCCGCAACGCCACGCTTGACCTTGGAGGTCGGCAGTTCGATCACGGCACGCTCGATCCGTACGGCATTGCGGATCCGCGTGAGCATGTCGGCGATGGGATCGGTCATCATGGTCGGGTCGGCCCTCGTAGAGTCACTGTTTCGTGCAAACCACTGGCGTTGTTCTTTGCCAGCGTAGGTGATATCCGGTGCACGTCTTGGGGTGCGGTTACTTGTCAGTCTGTGAGTATGTTATGGGTGACGAGCCGCTCTTCAGCCGTCACCAAATCAGCCTACCAACTCGCCTTCTTCACACCGGGAATGCATCCCTGGTCGGCCAGTTGCCGGAAGCAGATACGGCACGTACCAAACTTCCGATAAACAGCTCGTGGCCTGCCACAAAGCATGCAGCGGCGAACGATGCGGGTGGAAAACTTTGGCGGGCGTTTTGCCGCCGCGATCTTTGATTTACTTGCCATCTGTTCCTCGTCGAGTGCGATGCCGGAAATGAACGTTGCCTACGCGGCAGCGTCGGCATCACCATCTTTCTTGAGCGGAACTCCCAAGCCTCGCAGCAGTTCACGAGCTGCGCTGTCCGTCTTCGCTGTCGTCACAATCGTGATGTTCATGCCCTGGGGCCGCGTGACCCGGTCGGGATTGATCTCAGCGCACACCATCTGTTCTGAAAGCCCAAGGCTGTAGTTGCCATTGCCATCGAACGCCGTCGAGGAAAGACCGCGGAAGTCGCGGACTCGAGGCAGTGCAATCGACACCAGGCGATCCAGGAACTCCCACATCCGACGGCCGCGAAGCGTGACCTTACAGCCGATCGGCAGATTTTCCCGAAGCTTGAATCCTGACACGGCCACGCGTGACAACGTCGCGATCGGCTTTTGGCCGGTGATCTGAGCCATCGAGGAGATCGCTTCGTCAAGAAACTTCTTCTCGGTGATGGCAACGCCCACGCCCATATTGACCACGATCTTTTCCAACCCAGGAATCGCGTGCGGATTCATCGCACCGAGCTTTTCCAAAAGGGCCGGACGAACCACGCTGCGGTAGTGCTCAAGCAGACGCGGGGTACCCGCGGCGGCCTCACTCGTCGCTTCGCTCTGCTTCTTCGCCATCAGTCCCGCTGCCTTCCTCTTCTCGCTGACACTCGTCGTGCCTGCGTTGCCTGCCTAGATTTCTTCTTCAAACTTCCGCTGGGCAAATGCCGCCCCAGCCGGATCACTTTGTCCCGCTGCCGCCCCCGGCTGGCCGTGGAGCACGAAGCGTGCCCGCGTCGGCACCGCACTTACGGCACACCCGCACCTTGCCACCGTCCTCGGCAAGCCGTTTTCCAAGTCGCGTGGCCTTGCCACACGCTGGGCAAACGAGCTGCACGTTGGAGGCGTCGATCGGCATCTCCTTGCTGAGACGTCCGCCCTGCGGATTCTTTTGACTGCGTCGCATGTGACGGTAGACGCGGTTCACGCCTTCCACCACGAGTTTGCCCTTCTGTGGCAGCACGACAAGCACCTTGGCTCGGGTTCCCCGTGCATTGCCTGTGCGAACTTCGACGGTGTCGCCAGATCGGATCAGCATCAGATCACCTCACTTGCCAAGCTGACGATTTTCATGAAGTTCCGCTCTCGAAGCTCGCGAGCGACGGCACCGAAAATACGGGTGCCCTTTGGATTCTTGTCGTTGTCGACAATCACACACGCGTTGCTGTCGAAGCGAACGTAGCTGCCATCAACCCGACGCGTGGGCTTCTTGCACCGCACGATGACAGCCTTGACGACCGCCTTCTTCTTGACGTCACTCCCGGGAATGACGCTCTTTACGCTGCAAATGATGACGTCGCCAAGACCCGCGGTCCGCTTACGACTGCCGCCGAGCACCTTGAAGCACATCACTTCTTTAGCGCCGGTGTTGTCCGCGACGGTCAGTCGCGTCTGCATCTGGATCATTGCCTGTACCTGCCTTCACTCACGGTGTTGCCACTGCCCGCCATCTCGGCGAGGCTGCTCACTCGCCCATGCCCTACTGAACAGCCCTACTCGGCACCGCTCGCCTGGTCAGCCTTTGTTGTGTCACTGGACGCTGCGGCCGACTGCTCAGGACGAGCCGAAAGCTCCTTTTCCTCAGCCTTTGCCGCACCCTCACGGAGACGAGTCGCACGAGCACCGCTTCTCAGCGAAGCCACATCGACCGCCGTGCTCTTCGCAACGACCCGCACGAGTTCCCACCGCTTCAGCCGACTCCGCGGACGGCACTCCACGATTTCCACGGTGTCGCCGGCACCCGACTCGTCATTCTCGTCGTGCACATGGCAGACCGTGCGACGATGCAAGATCTTCCCGTACTTGCCGTGTCGAACGATCCGCGGCACTTCGACCCGCCGGGTCTTCGCCGTGGCGGCACTCGTCACTGTTCCTGTCACCACCCGCTTGGGCATCGACTGTCTCCTGCTCGTCTGGTTCCGTATCTGCTGTTCTGAGTTTGCGTTGTACGCTGCACTGGACTCAGCTGCCCGCCTCTTCCGAGACTACGGCGGCTGCCTTGCCTCGCTCTGCCAGAACCGTCTGACAACGGGCGATGGTCTTGCGGCTCTTTCGAACCTCTGTCGGCGAGGCAAGCTTTTCGGTCTGCGCCTGCAGCCGAAGTTTGAACAGCGATTCCGCAGCGTCTTTCCAGACGGCCTTCACCTGTTCATCACTCATCTCGCGAAGCTCATTCGCTTTCGTCATCACTCAGGCCTTTGCTCGTGTCAGTCTTCGACCGCTCTGTCCATTCACCGCAACGCACTCAATCCGGCCGAGCCCCAGTCTTCCAAGACCAGTGGACTCGCTGCGGATTACAGCCCTCGCCGCTTCACCATTCGAACTCGGATCGGCATTTTGTGAGCCAGTCGACGGAGACAGATCCGCGCCGCGTCCTCACTCACTCCACCGATTTCGAACAGCACCGTGCCGGGCTTGACAACGGCTGCCCAGTACTCCGGCTCACCCTTTCCCTTACCCATTCGAGTCTCGAGCGGGATGGAGGTGACCGAACGATGGGGAAAAATCCGTATGTAAAGCCGACCTTCGTTTCGGATGTACTGCTGCGCCGCAATACGACCAGCTTCGATCGTTTGCGCGGAGATCCACCCGGGTTGTTCTGCTTGCAAGCCGAAATCACCAAAGACGACAGTGTTGCCACGAGTGGCATCACCTCTTATACGTCCTCTTTGGCTTTTTCGATGCTTGACCCTCTTGGGCATCAGCGGCATCGCCTGACTCCTCGTATGTACCCTGGTTGACCCACACTTGAACGCCAATATTGCCCTGCGGGGTGGCCGCCTCGCAGAAGCCGTAATCGATCTTGGCCCGTAACGTCGAAAGAGGCATCGATCCGGAGATCGCCTTCTCGCACCGCGACATCTCGGCACCACCGAGACGGCCGGAAAGCTGGATCTTCACGCCCTTCGCGCCAGCGTCCATGGTCGTCTCCATCGAACGCTTCATGGTTCGGCGGAAACTTGCACGCTTGGCCAACTGGTCGGCAATGTCTTCCGCAACGAGCTGCGCCTGAATCTCAGGTCGAGCAACTTCCTCCACCTTGAGGTTTACTCGACGACCGAGAAGCTCCTGCAACTCGTCCTGAATACGATCAACTTCCTGCCCCTTTCGGCCAATGATCACGCCAGGCCGAGCGGTGTGCAGGATAATCTTCACTTCGTCGCGAGTCCGCTCGATCTCAACCTTCGGAATCGCGG
>JBMTLP010000002.1:0-29536 GCA_049433245.1 Pirellulales bacterium | reverse complement strand
CGTGCTCGCGGGTTTCTGACACTTGCTTCCCCATCTCGGCAAGCATCTGCTGGCCCTGCTCACGAGCAGCCATCATCTCGCGGCTGCGAGCGTCAAACGCTTCACGCATCTCGGTCAACTGACGCTCGTGCGACTCCGCCATCTCGCGGCTGCGAATCTCAAACATCTCACGCATCTCGGCAAGCTGACGATCACGCCCTTGGAGTATCTCGACCAAGGGCTGTGGCAACTGCTGCGGCCCATGCGGGGTCGGCATCACCATCGGGCCTGGCTGGGGTGGTGGAGTCGGCTCTGCGACGCCAGGTGCTTGCCATGGTCCATGGGGGCCTGGTTGATTTGGGGCGTGTGGTCCCGGCCCCTGCGGCTGGCCGAGCCGATCAGCAATGCGATCGAGGCGTTCCAGCACCTCGGCGAGTCGGTCCACCATGTGATCCTGGGGCGGACGCTGATCTGGGTGGGGACGATGTTCTGGATGGGGAGGGCCGTCGTGAGGGCGCGGCTCCTGCGCAGTGAGTGCCACAGGCGATCCCAGCAGGAGTGCTCCAAACAAGACGGCAGCGGACCAGCGAGCAAGCGACGTTGGCATGGTTGTTCTCTCCCGAAGTCTGGATGTCATCCCGTCCCGTAGACCATACGATACCACCGAGGACGTCCGGTCTGCGCTCCCAAAAAGAGCGACCCAGGATCCGTTAACCCCACCGTCTAGAGACGCACATGAAATCGCCACTGCAGCCCCGTGTTCTCCCCGGCCTTGTGCTGGCCGCCGCCGCATCGCTCTGCCTTGCTGAGAACTACCCGACCTTTCGTGGGGAGCATGCGAATGCCGTTTCATCCTCGCCGCTACCGACCGTTTGGTCAGACGCCGACGGCAACCAGACAAACATCCGCTGGAAGGTGCCTCTCGAAGGGGAAGGATGGTCGCAGCCGATTGTGTGGGATGGTCGCGTCTACCTCACCGCCGCGGTTCCCGCCGATCCGAACACGGAAGTAGCGACTCGGCCGGAACCGAACGATGGTGGCTACGGCCGCGACCGGGACGATCTCGTCAACGTGGTCTATCGCTATCGCGTGCAGTGCCTCGACACCGACGACGGACACGTGCTGTGGACCACCACCGTGAAAGAGGGCAAGCCGCCGATGCCGCGGCACAGCACCAACACCTACGCCACGGAAACTCCAGTCACCGATGGCAAACGGATCTACGCCTATTTCGGCATGAACGGCATCCATTGCCTCGACATGGACGGCAGCATCCTGTGGCAAAAGGATCTCGGCACGTATGCGATGCGGGCCGACTGGGGCACGGCGAGTTCGCCGGTGCTGCTCGATGATCGTGTGTTTCTGCAGATCGACAATCAGGAGCAGTCGTTTCTCGTGGCCCTCGATGCGGCCTCTGGCAACGAGATCTGGCGGGTGGACCGTGACGAACTCTCGCAGTACAGCAGCCCCTTTGTGTGGAAGAACTCCCTGCGGACCGAACTGATCGTCGGCGGCATGGTTTACCGGTCGTACGATCCGGCGACCGGGAAGCTGCTCTGGCAAATCGACATGAACAAGGGGCGGTCATCAGCCACGCCCGTCGCGGAAGGGGACAGGTTGTTCGTGGGGAACGAACTGCGGAACCGCGGTGGCGATGATGACGGCGGTGGGCGGCTCTATGCGATCACGCCAGGCGGCAGCGGCGACATCACGCCTCCTGACAACAGCATGCACGGCGAATTTGTGGCCTGGCGAATGGACGACTCGGGAATCCAGATGGCCTCACCTACACTCTGCGGTGGCAATCTCTATTTCTTTGAACGGCAGCGTGGCATCGTGCACTGCGTCGACATCGACACGGGCCGCTTGGAATACAAGAGCCGCGTGCCCGAGGCGACGGCGTTTTGGGCCTCGCCTTGGACCGATGGCCGGCATGTGTACGCACTCGATGCCAACGGCAATACCCACGTGCTCGATGGCTCGGGAGACGAACTGTCGATTCTTGCGATCAACACGCTCGAACAACAGGCCTGGGGAACGCCAGCCATCGCCGACGGCCGCATCTACCTCCGCACCGTCGACAACCTCTACTGCATCACTGCCGTAGAGGAATGAGCGACAGCTGACCCAGTTGGTGCCGGATGGCAAGTCGGTGATACTGGTGTCATGTGGGGGGAGACCTGCATCCTTATTCAGTGGAGAGTTCTGGGATGACGAGCGCGCACGAGCGATTCCTGGGAGCCATGACGGCTCAAGTTTGCCTGATACGACTGGCCGTAGCTTGGAGTCTTTTCACGGCAACAGGCATGGGAGCTGAGCAGGCCGATCACGAACTCGTGGCCTTTCAAACCCAGCGACTGAGCAACCAGTTCTTCAGCGAAGGAGCGGGAGCGGGTGATCTCGACAGCGATGGACATACCGACATCATCGCGGGCCCCCTGTGGTACGCCGGCCCTGACTTCACGACCACTCACGAGCTCTACCAACCCAAGACATTTGATCCACACGGCTACTCAGACTGCTTCTTTCAGTTCGTGCATGACGTTGATCAAGACGGCGACCACGACGTGGTGCTCTACGGCTTCCCTGGCCAACAGGGTTGGTGGCTTGAGAATCCTGGCGTCGACAAGGCTGCTGCTGGCCACTGGCAGCGGCACCTAGCCCTCGATGTGATCGACAATGAGTCTCCGCGGTGGGCCGACATCACCGGAGATGGCTCCCCGGAAATCGTCTGCTCGGTCGGCGGCTTCTATGGCTACGCCTCGATTCCATCCAAGAACCCACAGGATCGCTGGACCTTCACCCGCATCAGCCCCGAAGTAGGCGTGCAGAAGTTCACCCACGGACTGGGTGTAGGAGACGTGGATGGCGATGGCCGCTTGGACATCCTTGAAAAGAGCGGGTGGTGGCGGCAGCCAGATTCGCTCGACGGTGACCCACTGTGGGAACGGCATCCCTTTGAGTTTGCCGGACCGGGCGGCGCGCAGATGTACGTGCGAGATGTCGACGGTGACGGTCTCAACGATGTAATCACAAGCCTCGCGGCCCACGGCTGGGGCCTCGCCTGGTATCGCCAAGTGCTCACAGACGACGGCAGCCGCAACTTTGAGCGGCAGTTGATCACTGGTGAGAACCTCTCCGACAGTCCGTATCGCGTGGCATTCTCCCAGATCCACGCGATCGACATGGCTGACATCGATGGCGATGGTCTCGACGACATTGTGACCGGGAAGCGGTACTGGGCTCACGGGCCCAAGGGCGATCCGGAACCGGATGCCCCAGCCGTGGTGTATTGGTTCCGCTGCGTCCGCAACACCGACCCAAAGACCGGCGAGACCACCGCGGAGTTCATCCCGCAGTTGGTCGACGATGCGTCGGGCGTGGGTGTGGAGGTCAAGGCGGTCGATGTCTCCGGTGACGGCCTGCTCGACATCGTGGTGGGCAACAAGCAGGGGGCGTTTGTGCACGTGCAGTCACGGCAACCCGTGTCTGCCGTGGTCTACGCTGCGTCGCCGCCACGGCGCCGGCGGCCAATGGCCGACGGACTCTCCCCACAGGAGGCTGCGGACGCCATGACCGTGCCTCCAGGCTTCACAGTCAAACTGCTCGCTGCCGAGCCCGATGTGCGGCAGCCGATCGCGATGGCGTTTGACGATCGCGGGAGGCTCTGGGTCGCTGAAGCCTACTCCTATCCGCTGCGGGTGCCCGATGAAGAGGCTCGCGACCGCATTCTGATCTTTGAAGACACCGATGGCGACGATGCGTTTGACAAGCGAACCATCTTCATCGAAGGACTCAACCTCGTCAGCGGGCTGGAGGTGGGCTTTGGCGGCGTGTGGGTGGGAGCCGCTCCGTATCTCATGTTCATTCCCGATGCCGATGGCGATGACGTGCCGGACGGGAAGCCCGAAATCCTGCTCGATGGCTGGGCCTGGCAAGACACCCACGAAACGCTCAACGCCTTTACCTGGGGGCCCGACGGCTGGCTCTACGGGTGCCATGGCGTGTTTACGCATTCCAACGTGGGGAAGCCGGGCTGCGCCGACGAAGACCGCACTCGGCTCAACGCTGCCATCTGGCGTTATCACCCCGTCCGCCACGATTTTGAAATCTTCGCCGAGGGCACAAGCAACCCGTGGGGTGTCGACTTCAACGATGTGGGAGATGCCTTCGAAACCGCCTGCGTAATCCCGCATCTCTACCACATGATCCAAAACGGGCGATACCAGCGGCAGGCCGGCCAGCACTTCAATCCGTGGAGTTTTGACGACATCAAGACGATCGCCCGGCATCGCCATTGGACGGGTGGCCAGTGGAACCAGGCCGACCGTGAGAAGAGTGATGCGATTGGCGGTGGCCACGCCCACTCCGGCGCGATGGTCTACCTCGGTGGCGCTTGGCCCGATCGCTATCGAGGCAAACTGTTCATGAACAACATTCATGGAGCCCGCCTCAACATGGATCGACTCGAGCCAGCCGGCTCCGGCTATGTCGGCGATGGCGAGCCCGACTTTCTGTTCGCCAACGACAGCTGGTCGCAGATCATCGCGCTGCAGTATGGCCCGGATGGTCAGGTGACCTTTGTCGACTGGTACGACGCCAACCAGTGCCACCACAACGAGTTTGCCAAGCACGACCGCAACAACGGACGCATCTTCAAGGTGGCCTACGTCGGCACCGACGGTCGCAACGTGACCGGTCCGCAGAACGTGGCCTCCCTGTCTGACACCGACCTGGTGGGCCTGCTGGCTCACGAGAACGACTGGTTTGTGCGGCACGCGCGTCGACAGTTGCAGGAGCGGACCTCGGCGGGCCGACTCGCTGCCGACACGCCAGCGCTGCTCCGCAAACAACTTGCTCAGGCAGCGACTCCTGAGAAGCGGTTGCGAGTCATGTGGGCCATGCACGTGACGGAGTGCCTCGATGAACAGGCGCTGCTCACCCTGCTCGACGACGCCAACCCACATGTGCGGGGCTGGGCGATCCAGTTGGCGTGTGAGTCGCTCTCGCCTGCCGGCGCCGCGTCGCTCCCCCCTGCCCTCCGCACAGCATTCAACAGGCTCGCCGCAGAGGATCCTTCGCCAGTCGTTCGTCGGTTCTTGGCCTCGGCTGCTGGCCGCCTGCCACTGGACGATCGGTGGGGCATTCTCGAGGCACTCGTGCCCCACGCGGAAGATGCCGAAGACCATAACCTTCCGCTCTTGGAATGGTATGCCGCAGAGCCTCTGATGTCGGTCGATCCTGCACGAGCATTCGCCCTAGCAGCCCGCAGTCGAATCCCTACCGTGTCGCGGTTCATCGTGCGGAGGGCAGCCGCCGAAGAGGCGTTCGCTGATCCCCTGATCAATGCAGTGGCTGCGGCCGATTCTGCCACGCGCGGCTGGATGCTCGGCGAGGTGATCGCGGCCCTTGAGGCCCGTGGCCGTGCCCGCATGCCGGAGGCCTGGCAGGCTGGTTACGAAGCCCTGCAGAAAGACGAAAGCGATGCCGTGCGACGGATGGCCAACGACATCGCAGCTCGTTTCGGCGACCCACGTGTGCGACCTGCACTGCGAGCCCGCGTTGCCGACGCGGAACTCGACCTCAAAGAACGCCTCGCGGCACTTGACGCCTTGGTCGCCTCGCGTGATCCAGACCTGCCGCCGGTGCTGCATGGGTTGCTGCGTGATGCCGAGCGGCACACTGAGGTTGTGCCCAGAGCACTCGCCGCCCTCGCCGTCATCCCAAACGACGCCACGCCGTCGACGATCCTTGAGGTGTACACAGACTTGGCGGCCGAAGCGAAGCAGGCGGCGATCGCCACACTCACTGCCCGCCCAGCGTGGACGCTCACCTTGCTCGATGCGATTGATGCCAACGCCGTCCCTCGCGGCGACCTCTCGGCCTTCACCGTGGGGAGCCTTGCAAAGTCGGCAGATCAGGAAGTGCTCGATCGGCTCAATGAGGTGTGGGGCACGATCCGTGCTACCTCAGCAGACCGCGAGGCCGAGTTTGCCAAGTGGCGAAAACTGCTGACAACGGAGGCACTCGCCGACGCGAACCTCCCGCATGGGCGCGAGGTCTTCGCCAAGACCTGTGGCACCTGCCACCAACTCCATGGAGTAGGGGCAAAAATCGGCCCGGAACTGACCGGATCGAATCGTGGCGATCTGGAGTATCTCCTGGCCAACCTCCTCGATCCGTCGGCCCTTGTTGGAAGGGACTACCAGATGACGCAGGTTGTGACCAACGACGGCCGCGTGATCGGCGGGATCGTCGTGGCCGAGACACCCGCCTCAATTGCCCTTCAAACACCGACGGACCGGGTGGTGGTACCGCTGGACGACATCGACATACGCGAACTCTCCACGCAGTCGCTGATGCCGGAAAACCAACTCAATCAGTTGGAGCCCGCCAGTGCGATCGCCCTCGTTGCCTACCTGCGAAATCCAACCCAAGTGCCTCTGCCGGGTGAAGGCCCGCCCCCCTTCAACGCTGACGGACGCATCCCCGGTGCGATCGAAGGGGAGTCGCTGAAGGTCCTCGGCGGGTCCGCAGGCCGTGTGGCCCCACAGCCGATGGGCAACTTCAAGGCTGGCCGCTGGAGCGGCACATCGCATCTGTGGTGGACGGAAGGCAAGCCCGGCGACGCCTTGACACTTGAGGTGCCGGTCAAAGCCACAGGCCTGCATGAAGTGTTTGCCATCCTGACCAAGGCTCCGGACTACGCCATCGTGACCGTGGCATTTGACGATGGACCTGCGGTCGGCCCGATTGACCTCTACGACCCTCAGGTCATCCAAGCCCTCCCGGTCTCGCTGGGACGGTTTGATCTGCGCCCCGGCGATCACCGGCTTTCGATCACAATCACGGGAGCCAACCCCACCGCTGCCCCCGCTTACATGGCGGGCATCGACTGCCTCTACGTTGTCCCCGTGGCCGCTGAGCCCGTGGCTGCCACTCCTGAATAGATCAAGCCTCCAGCACCGATCCCCGAAAGAAACCAGATGATCGACCCCGATACGGCTTCCGCGACCACCTCCGCCACCCGCTCTCCCCGCGAGCGATTCCACGGCATCATTCCGCCGATGGTCACGCCACTCACCGAGCAGCTCGCTCTCGACGTGGGTGGCCTCGAACGGCTGGTGGCGTTCCTCCTCGAAGGTGGCGTGCATGGCCTGTTTATCCTGGGTAGCTGCGGTGAAGGACCGGTGCTCTCACCCGCCGTTCAGCGAGAACTGATCGAACGCACCACCGCACTGGTAGCTGGCCGCGTGCCGGTGCTCGTGGGGATCACCGACGCCTGTGTTTCCGAGAGCCTCGTTCTGGCCGACCATGCAGCCGACGTGGGGGCCGACGCCGTCGTTGCTGCGGCGCCCTTCTATTTTCAGATGTCGCAGCACCAGCTCGTGAGGTGGGCAGAGCGGCTCGCGGCTCGCTCACCGCTGCCGATGCTCTTCTACAACATGCCGGCGATGGTCAAGATCTCAATCGAGCCCGAATCGATGCGGCAGCTCACCCAGTGCCCCAACATCGTCGGCTTCAAAGACAGCTCGTTCGACCTGCAACTGTTTCAACAACTTGCCGCAGTTGGCCGCGCCGAGCGACCCGAGTGGGCGATGCTTGTGGGCCCGGAGGAGTTGCTTCCAGGTGCCTATGCCTGCGGAGGTAATGGGGCGATCCCTGGCGGTGCCAACATCGCGCCGCAACTCTTCTCCGCGATGTACGACGCCCTTGTGGAAAACAAGCACGATCTCGTCGACACCCTCCACAACCAGGCCAACTTGCTGCAGCCGCTCTACGCGCTCGGAGGCCAACCCGGATCCTTCATCGTGGGGATCAAATCCGCAGTCGCTGCCCTTGGCATCTGCAACGAGCAATGGGCAGGTGAGTTTGATGAACTCACGCCCGACCAGCGGCAGCAACTGCAGGCAATCCTCACATCGCTGGGTTTAGGCAACGCTTAATCTGACAGCGCATCCGGAGAGCCTTGTATCAACAGGAAACGTTCCATGACCCCTCGCTGGCTCGCTCTCGCCTGCTTGGCGGCCACCTGCAGCCTCGCCGTGAAAGTTGAAGCGACCGCAGCAACGACGGTCTTTCGTAAGGTTGTCTTGGAGGCGGATTGCCACAATCCGATGGCGCTAGCACCGCTGCCCGATGGGCGAGTGCTGTTCATCGAACGCTTTGGCACGATGCGGATCTGGAATCCAGCAACGCAGGCCTCCGTGCTCGCGGCAACCTTTGAGGTGCATGGAAACTTCAACCCAAACACCAAGGGCGACCCCGACCAAGGCAGCTGGGAAGCGGGGCTCCTCGGTGTCGTGCTGGCACCCGAGTTTGCCGACAACGGCTGGATCTACCTCTACTACTCACCGAGTGGCGAGACGCCGCAAAACCGGCTTTCCCGCTTCACGCTCGTCGGCGAGACCGTCGACCTCGCTTCCGAAGTGGTGATTCTAGAGGTACCCGTGCAGCGAGAGGTCTGCTGCCACGAGGCGGGATCTCTCGCGCTTGATGCCAACGGCAACCTCTATCTCGGTACAGGCGACAACACCAACCCGTTTCAGTCGGACGGGTTCAACCCCATCGATCATCGCGAGGGGCGGTACTCGTTTGATGCGTCTCGCACATCAGGCAACGCCAACGACCTGCGTGGCAAGATCCTCCGCGTCCACCCCGAGCCTGAGGGCGGCTACACGATCCCTGAAGGCAACCTGTTTCCACCAGGCACCCCGAACACACGACCTGAAATCTTCGTGATGGGCTGCCGCAATCCCTTTCGGATTGCCGTCGACCCGGTGAGCAACTTTCTCACCTGGGGGGAAGTGGGCCCCGACGCCCGAGAACTGAAGGACGACCGCGGGCCTGCCGGCTTTGATGAGATCAACCGCACCCGCACCGCAGGCAACTTTGGCTGGCCGTTCCTGATCGCCGACAACAAGCCGTATCGAAAGTTCGACTTCGCCACCGGCGTCTCTGGGTCGTCTCAAGACCCCGAGCACCCGGTCAACCTTTCCCCAAACAACACCGGCCCAGCCGAACTTCCTCCAGGCCAGCCAGCCTGGATCTGGTATCCCTACGCGCCGTCGGTGCGGTTTCCCTTGGTGGGCAGTGGAGGCCGGACCGCCTGCGCGGGCCCGACCTATCACTTCAACCCACAGCTCAACTCCCCCCACCAACTGCCGTCGCACTATGACGGCATGCAGTTTGTGTATGAGTGGGAGCGGGGCTGGATCCTGGCCGTCCGAGCAGCAGAGAACGCTCCGGTGCAACTGGAACTGTTTGCCCCCGAGATCCGCCTGAAGCGTCCGGTCGACATGAAACTCGGTCCCGATGGCGCCCTCTACGTGATCGAGTTTGGAACGGGATGGGAAAACAACGCCGACGCTCAGATCGTGCGGATCGAGCCCTCCCCAGATGCCCTGGCCGCAGTGTCCCTCGGCGTGACCCCCGCTGATGACGAAATCTTTCAGTACTACCTGGAGTGCTTGGACGGGGGAAATGCCGATCGCGGCAGGCAACTGTTCTTTGAGAAAGTGGAGGCGTCGTGCCACCGCTGCCACCGCGTCAGTGACGACGGCCCTGGGGGCGACATCGGCCCCGACCTCCGCGACGTGGCGTCGAAGCGGACCCGGCAAGAACTGCTGGAGTCGCTGATCCTCCCAAACAAGGTGATCGCCAAGGGCTTCGAAACCACACTCGTGAGCATGGACGACGGCCGTCAGCACGCAGGTGTCGTGAAGCGAGAAACCGACACCACGCTCGAACTTGTTGATCCCGAGAGTGGTCCGGTCGTGCTCAACAAAGACGCCATTGAGATCCGCGTGACTGGGCTCTCACCCATGCCGGCTGACATTCGGAAGGTCTTCAGTCGTGAAGAGGTGCGAGATATGGTTGCCTTTCTGGCAAGCCTGGGGAGCCCAGTTCCACCCGCCACCCCCGAATAAGTCATTCCCCAACACTTCCTCTGAGACATCATCAGGACTCTGACATGCCCAACATCTGGACTGGCCGCGGCAACCCCTATACCCGCACCGAAGTGGTCGATCGTCTGCGCGCCAGCCTCGACCTCGGCGAACCGATCATCGCCGCTGGCGCCGGCACCGGCATCTCCGCCAAATTCATCGAGAAGGGGGGCGCCGACCTGATCATCATTTACAACTCAGGCCGCTTTCGTATGGCAGGCCACGGCTCCACCGCCGGCTTAATGAGCTACGGCGATGCCAATGCGATCGCCATGGAAATTGGCGAGTTTGAGGTACTGCCAGTGGTGGAAGAGATTCCCGTGATCTGTGGTGTGCATGCCACGGATCCACGTCGCCGCATGTGGCACTGGCTGCTGAAGGTGAAGGAGATGGGGTTCAGCGGGGTCAACAACTTCCCCACCCACTGCATCGTTGATGGTCGCTTCCGCCAGATCCTCGAGGAGACGGGGATGAGCGTGAAGAAGGAGTTCGAGATGGTGGCCATCGCCCGCAAGATGGATCTCTTCTCCATCGTCTATGTCAGCAGTGAGGAAGAGTCGCAGGCGATGGCAGAGGCGGGTGCCGACTGCATCATCGCGCATGTCGGCACCACGATCGGTGGGAGCATTGGCGTTACGGGCGCGAGTGTGGGCCTCCCTGAGGCGGCAGCGTGGACCCAGCGTCTGATCGACGCCGGCCGGCGTTCCGGCCGCAACGACATCATCTATCTCAGTCATGGCGGGCCCATCCTGACGCCCGACGATGCCGCCTACATCAACGAGCACACCGATGCCGTTGGATTTGTGGGAGCGAGCAGTCTGGAGCGGATGGCGGTGGAGAACTCGCTTCGCGACCTCACCGAACAGTTCAAGAAGATCCCCGTCGCCCGCAGGTCGTGAATCGCCATGTCCGACGAGAAAACACTCCGGCGTTTTGTCACGGCAGCTGAGAAGATCGACGAGCTGTCACCGTGGACACTCAACGAATGGATCTGCCGGTCGGACATCGTTGCCAACGAACAACTCCTGCTGGTGCGAGCCACGATGGATCCCGGCCGCAGCCATCCCTTTCACAAACACCCCACCCGCGAAGAACTGATTTACGTGGTGAGCGGCCAGGCGGAGCAGTGGGTGGGGCACGAGCGGAGGGTGCTCGGCCCGGGCGACACGGCCTTCATTCCCACGGGCGAAGTGCACGGCACCTGGAATCCCTTCAAGACACCGCTTGTGTTCTTGGCGATCCTCTCGCCGTCGCAGGCCGCAGAACCGTCCGTCGTCGACATGTCGACAGAAGAACCCTGGTGCAGCCTGCGGCAACCTTAGCCACGTTCTCACACGGAGGTCTAACCCCATGCCCACCATCGCCGTTCTTGGGTGCCTTGATACCAAGGGGCATGAACACGCCTTCGTGGCTGAGATCATCCGTTCCCTGGGGCACACACCGCTGTTGATCGACACTGGCACGACAGACTGCCCGCAGGTCGATGCCGCAGTTCGCGTCACAGAAATCCTGCCAACGTTTTCGACGCCCGGTGACCGTGGCGCGTGTGTTTCGGAGGTTGCTGCCGCCGTCGGCCCCTTCGTCCGCCGACTTGCCTCGGCCGGACAGCTCGACGGCATCATCTCGCTTGGGGGTGGAGGTGGCACTTCAATCGGCACCGCGGCCATGCGGGCTCTGCCGCTGGGCATCCCCAAGGTGATGGTTTCCACCCTCGCTTCTGGCAACACGGCACCCTACGTGGGCACGAGCGACCTCGTGATGGTGCCAGCGATTGTGGACGTGGCAGGGCTCAACCGACTCTCCCGCTCGATCTTCACCGCTGCCGCACACGCCGTGTGCGGGATGGTAAACGCGCGGCAGGCAGCCAGCCAACCAGCAACAGCCGACAAGCCGCTGATCGTGGCCTCGATGTTTGGCAACACGACCGACTGCGTGAACGTCGCCAAAGCGGACCTCGAAGCGGCGGGGTACGAAGTGCTCGTCTTCCACGCGACCGGCACCGGCGGCCGAACGATGGAGTCACTGATCGCCTCGGGGATGGTGGCAGGAGTGCTCGACATCACAACCACCGAAGTCGCCGACGAACTTTGCGGTGGAATACTCTCGGCCGGCCCATCCAGGCTTGAGGCCGCTGGCATCGCCCGCGTGCCCACGATCGTCGTGCCGGGCTGCGTCGACATGGTCAACTTTGGTCCCCGCGAGAGCATGCCGGCGGAGCTGCTCAGCCGAACGCTCTATCAGCACAACGACCAGATCACGCTGATGCGGACGACGCCGGAGGAAAACCAGAAAATTGCGGAGTTTCTCGCCGCGAAACTCAACGTCTATCCGCTGCCCCCTACGGTTTTGCTGCCGCTGAAGGGCGTGTCGATCATCTCGGCTGCCGGCGGTGCCTTTCACGATGAGGACGCAGACCGCGTTCTCTTTGCAACACTCCAGGATCGCCTTGCTCCCCACGTTCGCGTGGTCGCCTCTGACCACGCTGTCAACGACCCCGCCTTCGCCCACCGGTGCGCGGACGAACTGCTCCGCCTGCTTGAGGCACAACAGCCTCAGGACGAGACTCGCTCAGCACTTTGATGGAAGTCGATGGCGCTCATGGGAATCAAGCCGCTATGCCCTCTCAACTGACGACCGCGCCACACGGCCACATCCTCACCAACGCGGCTGTCTGGTCTGCTGACAGCCGCTGGATCGTCTATGACACACGGAGTTCCGTCGACGGCTCCGTGTTTGACGGCACCCGGATCGAGCGAGTGGAGGTTGGTACGGGCCGCGTGGAGGTGCTGTACGAGTCTCCGCAGGGGAGCTGCTGTGGCGTAGCGACAGTGAGCCCGATCGATGACCGCGTGGTGTTCATGCATGGGCCCGAGCGGCCCACGTCTGACTGGTCGTACGCGGCCTCCCATCGCCGCGGCGTGGTGGTCCACGCATCACAGCCTGGTCTCGCCACCAACCTCGACGCTTGCGATCTCGTGCCTCCCTACACAGAGGGCGCCCTCCGTGGGGGCAGCCATGTGCATCTCTTCAGCAGCGATGGCCGGCTTGTGCACTTCACCTACGAAGACGCGGTGCTGGCGGCGGCTGAAGCGACGGGTGCTGCGGTTGAGCAGAACGTCCGCGCGATCGGCATCAGCATCTGCCAGCACAACGTGCGGGTACCCAAGACCCATCCGAGAAACCATGACGGCTCAGCCTGGAGCGTGCTCGTGACGAGTCTCTGCGACCACCCGCGCCCTGGCAGCGACGACGTCTCGCGCGCCTGCGAGGAAGCCTGGGTGGGCGTCTGTGGCTACCGGCGAGCTGATGGCTCGCAGCAGCGCTACGCCTTGGCATTTCAGGGAACGGTCATCGCTGCAGATGGAAATGCCTTCGCCGAGGCGTTCCTGGTTGACCTCCCGGAAGATCCGGCCGATCTCATGCAGGCGGGTGAACGACCACTCACAGGCACGCCCACCACGAGACCTGCCCCACCCCTCAGCGTTTCCCAGCGACGCCTGACCTTCACCAGCCACCGTCGCTTTCCCGGCATCCGTGGCCCGCGGCACTGGTTGCGGTCGAGCCCCGACGTGGCTCAGATCGCGATGCTCATGCACGACGACCAAGGCGTTGTACAGCTCTTTACGATCAGCCCACTTGGAGGGACTCTTAGGCAGGTGACGCACAACCGGTGGAGCATCAGCAGCGCCTTCACCTGGAGCCCTGATGGCCACCAGCTTGCGGTGATCGCTGACGGCAGTGTGATGACGGTCGATGTCGCTACCGGCCAACCACATCGCCTGACCGATCCGGTTCGTGACGAAACAGCTCCGCGGCCGGAAGCGTGCGTCTTCTCACCAGACGGCGACACCATCGCCTACGTTCGAACCGTCCCCAGCCCAAGCAGCAACCAACGGCACAATCAGATCTTTGTCGTCGGCGCGAAGCCCTGAAGGGGCAGCGCAGGCCCGGGGGGAGGTGGGCCTCACGGACCATCCCCCAGCAACCTCAGCCGCTGCGGCAACACCCGAACTTCCAGCGGTAGTTCACCTCCGGGATCACCATCGAGTTGGTAGGGCACTGGCTGATCCGCCTCGATGCGGAGCCATGTCACCTGCTCAACGTGCGTATCCCTCCAACTGCGGTGCCAGCCTGCCACAACGCCAGCCAGATACTTCAGACCATTCCACCATCGCCCGCCCCGAAAGCAGCACAGGTCGAGTTTCCCATCGTGGCAGCTGCTCTCCTCCACAAACCGCAGACCCAGCGCATAGCGAGGAAGATTGAACACAAAGGCCCAGCGGGTGCGAATCGGTCTTGAGCCCGACGCCGTGGTCACACGGATTTCGGGAAACTGATAACTCCCCAGAGCGTGAAGGAGCGGTCGAATCCAGGTGGAGTGCCGAATGTGGCCCGTGCGTCGCGCCGCCAGCAGCCGCACCACTTCCGCATCAAAGCCCACCGAAGCCACCACGAGGAAGAGTTGGCCGTTTGCCTCGCCAGCATCCGCCAGGAAGGTCGATCCTGACACGATCCGCCTCACCAAACCATCCACATCGCGATCGAAGCCGAACTGCCTGGCGAGCAGGTTTTCGGTGCCGAGTGGCAAGACCGCCAACGGGGTTTCCGCATCCGCCCAGTTGGCCACCATCGCGACCGTGCCATCTCCTCCTGCACAGACCACACAGGCATACGGTGGCGATGAGTCGAGGGGGACTCGCGTCAGCCGCTCACGCACTCGCTGAGGATTCGACTCCCGCACGACGTCGAAGCCGCCCGCGTCGAGCTGATCTGCAAGTTGATCCACGAGCACCCCGGCACCCGCGGCGCCCGCCCGGGGATTCTCGACGATCAGCACGACCCGAACGGTTCGCGACATGCCTCACGCCCCCCAGAGGCGTCTAGAAACCTGAAACCACCTTCCCGTCCTTGCGGTTGCCAAGACGTTCGTGGGTAGTGAGGTCAATGGTATTGGCGAGATTGCGGACCGACCCGTCACAAAACACCATCTGAAATGTGTTGAAGTGCGCTGAGCCAAAGCGACCAACCTCACCGTCGTCGGCATCCTGTAGTGGACCGACTTCAGTCCAACAGACCATGTCGAGGTCATCGCCGATGAGAAAGGAATGGTCGTCGGTGAGGAAGTTCTCACCATCCTCGTACGTGTCCGGCCAGAGGTGTTTCTCGCCCACGAGGTATGTGTTGCTCAGCCCGTCCTTGATACTCGCCTGCTGGAGCTGACTTCGCTGATAGACGATTCCGTTGGAGGCACTCATGTCGGCAAAGCCGAGGCCCGCAAACGCATTCGTGGGATCAGGCCCCGTGCCCCACATCACACGCACGCTTCCGCCGTTGGCGGCGTAGTCGGAGCGCCCCACCATCGCGGTATCGTTGCAGTTGTAGGCCGCAAGACCGCTTCCCGGCTCACCACCACGAGGGTGAGGGTAGGCCATCGCCACACGGCGGGAGGGGCAGTAGAAGATTGGCACGGCCACTTCGGCGGCTTTTGCAGCCTCGATCTTCTGCTGATCGGTGATCTCATCGGGAAGGTTGTCAGCCCCCATCTGGAACAGGTTCTGCTGCTCGAGATACGGGAGAATGGAATAGGCCCAACTGCCAGGTTGACTCTTTCCCACGCCGCGGTCTGGATCACCCGTCCAGAACCAGCCCCAACCGCCCGACGGGAAAGAACCGTGCGAGTTCTCATGCATCTGCACGGCCGTCCCGATCTGCTTGAGATTGTTGGCACAGCTCGTCCGACGACCTGCTTCGCGTGCACTCTGCACGGCAGGAAGCAAGAGTCCAACAAGGATTCCGATGATGGCAATCACAACGAGCAACTCGACGAGCGTGAAGCCTCGGCGGGGCAGACGAGGGGAATGCATGGGTGATCTCCGGAAGCAGAGAAGTAAGAAGTGCGAAAGAGCCATGAAGAAAACCTTTGGCCGGCGCGCAAGCAGGGGCCGTTTACAACTTGTCCGGAACCGCCTCAGCAAACGCTTGCTCGGTAAGTTCGGCAGATGTGCCAAAGCCGGTCGCCACGAGACGAAGGCCGTTTTGACCAACCTGCTCGTACACCACAAGGGGCTGCCCCTGGAGCCCAGCACCTTGTGGCGGAGTGGCCGGATTGGGCGTGCCGCCCACTGCTGACTCGAAGGGCTCAGCAGGCGACACACCGTAGACGATCACGTAGGGCTGTCCATCACGGGGCGATGTGAGTGCCTGCGACAGGTCGTCAAAACCCATAGATTTTTTCTGCGCAGCTGGCAACGACTCGAGGAACGAGCGGAACGCACCCTCGTCGGCAGGCCCCACCCCGTCGTGCCTCGAGGCATACTCACCGTACATGCGTCCGAGCGAGGCGATGCTCGTCGCGGGGGTCGGTGGAGAGGGTGGAGGGGTGCTGCGACCGCAGCCACCAATCATGCCGAAAGCCGCAACCAAACAGGCAGCGCGTACAAAAGTTTGCATCATTACATGTCCCTCTACCCAACGAACATGAGCGCGAACACCCGATCGCTTCGCCTGGAATCTCTCCCCTCAACCCTTTGTTTAAGATACCAGTTCGAAAAAGTCCCCGCGAGGTCTTCCCTCTCCGACGGCGACGAAGGCTGCATGCGAAGGGGGCAGATGCGATAAAACGGTGATCGATCGCGATTACACTCGCGACCACAGGTGCGGCAACTGTCGTCATCTCGCTCGCCCACGCTCCCCGATCGAGGAACACGTCCCATGCCCTTGCTCAGCAGATCGATGTGCCTTGCTCTGTGCTGTATCGCAGTGGAAGTTGCCGCGATCAACTCGGCCAGATCTGCCGAACCGCTCGACGCCGCACCGCTCAACATTGTCTTCCTCATCGCAGACGACCTCGGCGTGATGGATACAACCCCCTACAACCCCGACTCCTTCTACGAGACGCCACACCTCCAAGCGCTAGCCGAGTCCGGCACTCGGTTCACCAACGGCTACGCCGCGTGCCCCGTCTGCTCCCCCACTCGCTCGGCCGTGATGACGGGCCAGTGGCCTGCTCGAACCCGCAACACAGACTACTTCGGTGCTCCCAATCAGTTTTTTGGGCAGGCGCTCCCGGACTCGTATGAACCCACCCGCGACGGCAGTTTCGGACGACATGCCGACCGCCCACTTTGGCCAGCCCCCTACCTCGGCCAACTCGCCTCCAGCCACACCACACTTGCCGAAGCCCTCAAGGCCCATGGCTATGCCACCTTCTTTGCTGGCAAGTGGCATCTCGGACCAGAAGGGTCTTGGCCTGAAGATCACGGCTTCGATGTCAACCGTGGTGGCATCGACCGCGGCGGGCCCTACGGTGGCGACAAGTATTTCTCTCCCTACGGCAATCCTCGGCTCGAGGATGGTCCCGCAGGCGAGCACCTTCCCGCGAGGCTTGCTGAGGAAACCGCCACGTTTATTGGCGAACACGCTGACCAGCCGTTCCTGGCTTACCTTTCCTTCTACTCGGTGCACACACCGCTGATGGCTCCAGAGCCGCTCGTGGAGAAATACCGCAATCGAAAGCAGGCCGCTGGACTGACCGATGCGTTCGCCCCCGAACCTCCGCGTGAGAACCGCACCACGCAGGCCCACGCGGTCTATGCCGGCATGGTGGAAGCGATGGATGCCGCTGTCGGTCGCGTCATGGCCGCACTTGAAGAACATGGTGTTGCGGACCGAACCCTCGTGATTTTCACCTCCGACAATGGCGGCCTTTCCACCTCCGAAGGCTCACCCACCTCCAACCTCCCCTTCCGCGCGGGCAAAGGCTGGCTCTACGAAGGGGGCATCCGTGAGCCAGTGCTCGTGCGTTGGCCTGGTGTCACCGAACCCGGCAGCACCTCTGCCTGGCCAGTCACCTCCACGGATCACTTCCCCACAATCCTCGAGGCTGCGGGCCTGCCCGCTCTGCCTCAGCAACATTGCGACGGCCATTCTTACGCAGCTGCCCTGCGTGACCATGCCGCAGCTGAACGTGATCGCCCGCTCTTCTGGCACTACCCACACTGGGGCAACCAGGGGGGCACACCCGGTGCAGCCGTCCGGTTAGGAAACTGGAAACTGATCGAGTGGTACTGGGGCAAGGAGCCAGAACTCTTTGACCTGGCAGACGACCCAGGCGAGCAGACAAACCTCGCAGCGGAGCATCCCGAAAAGGCTGCCGAACTTCAGTTGCTCCTCGCCAATTTCCGACGCGAAACCAACGCGGTGATGCCCGACAAGAACCCAGCCCCACAAGATCCATTCACGAAGTGGTAGGCATCGCGGCCCAACCGAAGCCAAGCCTCTACAGCCTCACAGGCCGAAGGTGATGTAGGGCCCAAATGGACCGATGACCATGCCAACGCCGGACCGCGGCTGCACATCGGAGAAGGGCAGTTCGCCACCGTTGTCGCCGCCACGATACGGCGACAAGCGGGCCGGCTGCCCGCGGGAAAGGGAAGCAGCTGCCGCAGCGTTGGCTGACTGCTGCCGACTTGCGGCGGCGGCATCAACGAGATTTTGCCGCTGTCCTTCAAACGCTTCTTGCCGCTGTCGAAGCGACGCCCGGGTCCGCTCGATCCGGTCAATTTCACTCTGCAACTCGGCCGCGGACATCGTCGAACGATCCGGGATCTTCTGCAGCTCCATCGCTCGCTTACGGTCGGACATGGCCGCGAGATACTCTCCCATCCACGCCTTGGCATCTTGGGCTTCTGGAGAAGCCAGGATCGCCAGCTTGGCATCGAGGTCGTCCAGCAAATAACCCAACTCATACGACGTCATGCCCTGCACCCGGTCGTTGAAGTCGAGCTTGATCTGATTGACTTCAGCAGGCGTGTAAATCGTCTGCGACGAAAGCCACCGCCCAAACTCGTAAATCGCTCGCTGCCATCGCTCGCTGTGCATGATCTCCACTTTGCGGGCGAGGTCTCCCTGAGCGGCTGGAGCTCGGGGCTCCTCCGCAACACCCACTCCACGCACCGACAACACCAACAGCAGAGCCATCACCAGGGGTTGGACGCGTTTCATCGAATACTCTCTCGGATGTCGTGGATGCACGTGCGGTCAGGAGTCAGCAACCGGCGACCAAACTCAAGCGGCACCTTGCCGCTCGCTCCGCAACCATCCGCCGCATTATTCTACGCTTCTCTCACCAGCCCCGTACGGAAAACAGAAACAATCATGGGTCAGCCTTGCAGCCACTCAACTGCCCTCCGCATGCCGTGTGTCGCGTTCGTCTCGATGCTGTTGGCCATACAGGCTGTGGCGGACGACTGGCCTCAGTGGATGGGGCCCGCTCGCGACAACGTGTGGAAGGAAGAGGGCATCCTCACGCAGTTTCCTGCATCGGGACTCGAGGTGGCATGGAGAGCGCCCCTTGCTGGCGGCTACGCAGGCCCAGCCGTGGCTGATGGACGCGTGTTTGTGACCGACTTTATGAAGACCGATGGCATGAACGGCACAGAGCGGGTGCTCTGCCTCGATGCTGCCACTGGCCAACCGCTCTGGCAGCACGAAGAGCCTGAGACGTACACCATCTCGTATCCAGCGGGTCCCCGCTGCACTCCGCTCGTTGATGACGACCTGGTCTACACCCTCGGCGCTGAAGGCAAGCTGCTCTGCCTCGCGGTCAGCGATGGCACCCTGATCTGGTCACGCGACCTCAAGGCCGACTACCAGACCAAGGCCGCCACATGGGGCTACGCCAGCCATCCACTCATCGACGGCGACAAACTGATCTGCATCGCCGGCACCAACGTGGCCCACGCCGTAGCCCTCAACAAACACACGGGCAAAGAAATCTGGCGAACGGGCACCGCCCCGGAGCAGGGCTACTGCCCGCCTGTGATCATCGAGGCAGCCGGCGTGCGACAGCTGATCCTGATGAAGCCCGATGGAATGTACGCGGTCGATCCTGAAACAGGCACACCGTTCTGGGAAACACCCTACAACGCTGACAACGGCTCCATCATTATGCAGCCGGTCAGGATCGGCGACTATCTCTACATCGGAGGCTTCCAAGAGAAGAACTTGCTACTCAAGTTGCGAAGTGACGCGCCTGGTGTGGATGTCGTCTGGCGAAACAAACGGCAGCACGGAATCTCTGCGGTCAACGTGCAACCCTTCGTGCTGGATGGCTCTCTCTGCGGCTTCCATGAAAAAGGAGACCTCCGCATCGTGGAGATTCCCAGCGGCGAAGTGGTCTTCAGCGCAGGCGGTCCTCTCCCGGGACGGCTTCAGGGCTGCGGCACGGCCTTTATCACGCAGCATCACGATCGCTTTTTCTTCTTTACCGAGACGGGTGACCTCGTGATCGCGCAGATATCAACCGAGGGCTACACCGAACTCGACCGAACAAACCTGATCGCCCCCACGAATACCGCCTTCGGACGCGATGTGGTGTGGTGTCCGCCCGCTTACGCCGACAGGGCGGTGTTTGTTCGCAATGACCGGGAGATCATCCGCGCGTCCTTGGCCGCCAAGACCGAATGAAAAGCCTGCTACGCGCTGGCCCCGACGCTGACGACGCGCGACCTGGCAGGGTACCATGGAGGCACGTCGGGGGACGTGAGGAGCCCCAGCGGAATGGAGGTGGTGGCATGCTCAGCGGAGGGAGGACTGTAGGCCCCCGTGGTCGTGATCTTCGGTGGATCTGGGGCGCTCTGGCCTGCCTCTCCACGCTCTGGGCCTCGTCGGGCAGGGCAGAGCCTCTGTTCGACCGTGACATCCGTCCGATCCTGAAGGCAGCCTGCACGCACTGCCACGGTGAAGAAGAACCGATCGAAGGAGGCGTCGACCTTCGGCTGCGACGGTTTCTCCTCGCAGACGCGGACAGTGGCGAACCCGTGATCGTGCCGGGCAACCCCGACGCAAGCCTGCTCGTGCGGGTGGTGGAATCGGGAGCCATGCCGCAGGAAGGCAAGCCGCTTGAGCCTGCGCAGATCGCCACCCTGCGAGCCTGGATTGCAGCCGGAGCACCTACCGAAGGCGACGAGCCAGAGTCGCTGCCTCCCGGCGCGTTCATCAGCCGTTCGGAACGCGAGCACTGGGCGTTCTTACCGATCGTGGATCAGCCGGTGCCGGCGGTGGTGGAAGGTGACCGAGTCCGTACGCCCCTCGATGCGTTCTTGCTGGAGGCTCAGCGCGCCGCAGGACTGCGCTTCGCCGACGACGCCGATCGGGAAACCTTGATCCGGCGACTCAGCTTCGATCTCACCGGCCTTCCACCAACACCAGCGGAGATCGACGCCTTCGTGCACGACTCCGCCCCCGATGCCTACGAGCAACTCGTCGAGCGATTGCTGGCGTCGCCGACCTACGGCCAACGCTGGGGCCGGCACTGGCTCGATGTGGCAGGCTACGCCGACTCCAACGGCCAGGTGGAGGCCGACTCCCTGCGGCCCCATGCCTGGCGATACCGTGACTATGTGGTGGAATCATTGAACGCCGACAAGCCCTGGGATCAGTTCATCACGGAGCAGTTGGCAGGGGATGAACTGGCCGGCGTTGTGCAAGGCGAAACCACCGAGGCGGTGCTCGATCCAACTCGCCGCGAGTTGCTGATTGCCACAGGTTTCCTACGGACGGGTCCCGATGGTACCGGCGACGGACCTCCGGATCCCGTTCTCGCTCGCCACGACGTGGTGGCCGAGCAACTCAAGATCGTGTCGTCGTCACTGCTTGGCCTCACGGTTGGTTGCGCCCAGTGCCACGACCACCGCTTCGATCCCATTACCCAAGCTGATTACTACCGCCTGCGGGCTGTGTTTGAACCGGTGTTTGATACGGAGCAGTGGCGAGTTCCCAATCAGCGACTCTGCTCACTGGCCACACCTGAGGATCGGGAGAAAGCTGCCGACATTGAGAAACAAGCTGCTGAAATCGATGCCGATGCCAAGACGATGGAGAAGCAGTTTCTCGACGAGATCTTTGAAAAAGAGATCGTGAAACTTCCCGAGGAAGATCGCGAGCCGTATCGAGTGGCGCGGGCCACGCCCCAAGCCGAGCAGACGCCCGAACAGCAAGCTTTGCTCAAGAAGTATCCATCGGCACTCGCGCTCTACTCACTCGACCTCTACGACGCCGAAGCCCAAAAGAAGGTGGCGGCGCGACGAGCCGAAGCCGCCGAAATCCGGAAAGCGAAGCCGGTCGAGGAGTTTCTGCGGGTCGCCTTGGAACTGCGGGATCGCGTGCCCGCAACGCACGTGCTGCACCGTGGCGATCCAGCCCAACCGAAAGAGGAAGTGGGTCCGGGGGAGCTCACCGTGCTCGCCACAGCGGCGGTGAGCCCGTTCGAGCCCGCCGTCGTCGAGGGTGGTTCGAGTGGCCGCCGCCTCGCCTACGCTCGCTGGCTGACGAGTGGCGGGCATCCGCTGGTCGCCCGTGTGCTCGTGAACCGGGTCTGGATGCATCACTTTGGCGAGGGACTCGTCGCCAGCGAAGGTGACTTTGGTTTCGCCGGTGAGGCCCCCAGCCACCCTGCCTTGCTCGACTGGCTGGCCAGTCGCTTCATGGCCAACGGCTGGCGTCTGAAAGATCTTCATCGACTCATCGTCACCAGCACCGCCTACCGACAGCAGTCGCGCAACCGTTCGTCTGAAAAACTCGATCCAGAGAACCGATTGCTCGCCCGTTGGCAGGTGCAACGACTCGACGCGGAATCGATTCGTGATGCCATGCTCGCGGTCTCATCCCGTCTGAGCGACGCCACAGGGGGGCCTGCGGTCAACGTCGGCCGCGACGACCTCGGCCGCATCGTGGTCGGGCAGGAACAATACGATGGCAATGGAGATATCGTGGGTGTGACCAATGCGGGTGAAGCAGCTGCGCGGCGGTCCCTCTACGTGCTCAATCGGCGGTCGACACCCCTCACCTCCCTGGCCACGTTTGATGCTCCCACGATGCTCCCAAACTGTGAGCAACGGATCTCGAGTACCGTGGCGCCGCAGTCGCTGTTCATGCTCAACGACACGTTCGTGCTGGAGACATCACAGGCCTTGGCAGCCCGCCTGAGAGCAGAGCACCCCGGCGACCTCAGAGCGCAGGTGCGACAGGCCTGGAGGCTGCTGACGTCTCATGAAGCGAGCGAAGACACCGTGATCGACGGCCTGGTGCACATCGCAGAACAGACAGAATCTCTGCGGCAGGTTCATGCTGCCGCAGCCGCAGCCACGCCACCTGCCGAAGGAACTCCCCCTCCGGATCCTCAGGCAGAGGCGATCGCCAGCTACTGCCAGGTGCTGCTGAGCTCCAGCCGTTTTCTCTACGTCGATTAAAGGGTCCCGCCATGAGCCATCCCCATCTCTGCTCACGTCGCCATCTGCTCCATGCGGGCGGCTTTGGACTCGGAAGCCTTGCGCTGGCGAGCCTGCTTGTTGACGATGGCGTGCTGGCAGCCCCAGCCAAGCCTCCACTTGAGATTCCCGAACGCTTCGACACGCTGCCCAAGCGTGCTCACTTTGAGCCCAAAGCCAAAGCGATGATCTCGCTGTTCATGATGGGCGGCCCGTCACAGATGGATCTCTTTGATCCCAAGCCGATGCTCACCAAATACGACGGCGAAGTCTTTCCAGGTGACATCAAATACGACAACGTCGCCCAGGCATCGTCGAAGGTGTTTGGTTCTCCCTGGACCTTCTCGCCGCAGGGGCAGTGCGGCATGGAACTGAGTGAACTCGTTCCCCACCTTGGCGGGATTGCCGACAAGATCACCTTGATCCGCTCGATGCACTCCGGTGTCAACAACCATCTACAAGCGCTGAATGCGATCAACACCGGCATGTCCACCACCGGACGGCCGGCGCTAGGCAGTTGGGTGACGTATGCCCTCGGCTGCGAGACCCGTGACCTGCCTGCGTACATGGTGCTGGGACATCCGTCGGGCTTGCCGACCTTCCAGGAAGCACACTTCACGAACGCGTGGCTTCCTTCGGTCTACCAGGGCACGCTCGTACGGGCGAGCGAGCCGCGGATTCTCAATCTTGACCCCGCCAAGCACCTTGAGGGGTTGCCCCAACAGCGGCAGTTGGCCCTCCTGCGACAGATCAATGAGCGACATCTTGCTGATGTGCCGACTCACGACGACCTTTCTGCCCGCATTGCCGCTTACGAACTCGCGGCCCGGATGCAGACGGCCGCCAAGGAAGCCCTCGACATCTCGCGTGAGCCTTCGCATGTGCTCGCCATGTATGGCATCGATGAGAATGCCACCCGCGACTACGGCACCCGCTGCCTGATTGCCCGCCGGCTTGTTGAGCGGGGCGTGCGGTTTGTCCAGGTGCTCAACAACGGGCAGTCCTGGGATCAGCACGGCAACCTGAAGACGGCCCTTCCCAACCTGTGTCAAGCCGTCGACAAGCCGTCGGCGGCGCTCGTGGCAGACCTTGAGCAGCGCGGTCTGCTGGAGTCTACGGTTGTGCACTGGGGGGGTGAGATGGGTCGGCTTCCTGTGCGTCAGAACGACACCACTCCCGAAGCCTGGGGCCGCGACCATAACACCTACGGCTTCTCACAGTGGGTTGCGGGCGGCGGTTTCCGCGAGGGCTACGTGCACGGGGCTACCGATGAGTGGAGCCACAAGGCCGTCGAAAACGTGGTGCACCACTACGACTGGCATGCCACGCTCATGCACTGTTTTGGGCTGAATCATGCCCAACTTGAGTTCATCCGGGCGGGCCGTAAGGAAACGATTACGGCGGGCCAGGAAGCTCGCGTGGTCACGGAACTGCTCGCCTGATACAAGTCCGTCGCCGTTCATTTTTGTCGGTGAGCGCGAGCCCCGTCTTTTCTCTCAAGCCACCGATCATTCGCGGTCGAGCCACACTCATGGTGCAGCACTGTTCGCCTGCAGGGGAGATTGTCGATGCAATCGCGTGTCGTGTTGGTTGGATTCTGTCTTCTGGCCGGTGCGATGACTCCCGTCCAGGTCACCGCTCAGCAAATCGGCCCCTCGTCGGCTCAGGCCACAACCACTGGTCAGTGGCCCGCCTCGCCGCCGCAACGGATCTATGTGATGCCCTTCTTCATGGATCCAACCCTCAAGGCCGAGATTGAGCAGGCAAAGACGCAGGGGGTCATTCCCCGGGGTCCCGTCCGTCAGCTGCTTGCCGAGCGACCCACCGTGGTCAACGCGGTCAGCGGCAACAATCCAGACGCACCCATTGGCGCGGTGGTTGCCAAACTCGTCGCCGATGAGATGGCCGCCGCTGGCTGGCCAGTGGTGTTCTGGTCGCAGCCCACGCAGCCACCAGCCGATGGGTGGCGGCTGGGGGGGCAAGTTGTGCTCGCCGATGAAGGGAGTGCCGCAGCCCGCAACATCATCGGCTTCGGCGTGGGCAACAAGCATGTGGGCATCGACGTCGGACTCGCCGACCCCACACATGCCGGCGGCCAAGCGTTCTGGATTCTCGACAGTTCCGATCGCGGCCGCCTCACTCCCGGCACCGCGGCTGTCGGCGCCGTGGCAGGCTTCAACCCAGCCGTGATCATTGGCAAGCACGTGGCCTCCACGAGCGGCATCTCCGACATCACCCAACAAAAGCGATTGGCTGATGAAATTGCGACTGCCGTCGCCGAAGCAATCAACCAGCACCCCTTCGGTCGTTGAGCCCCGCTTGCTGCCGAGCGCCGATGATGCCACTACGTTTCCCACGACGACACTTCGTTTTGTCTTCGGCTGCAGTCGGTAGCGGACTCGTCATACCGGCGGCCTTGGCGAGCGAGCCGACGAGTGCACCGGAGGCTGCCGTCTCCCGCCGCGCCGTGCTGGAACTCGAGCGATTCCTCCGGCAAGGCGGAAGCTATCGCGACGCTGCTGCCGAGCGATTCGCTTCGGTCGCTCTCCTCAAACGTGACGCTGAGCAGGCGAGAGACCGTCTCACCGCGAGCCGTACAGCC
Organism: Pirellulales bacterium; assembly: GCA_049433245.1. Classification (GTDB taxonomy): domain Bacteria; phylum Planctomycetota; class Planctomycetia; order Pirellulales; family UBA1268; genus M30B53. Next base: position 3,740 of record JBMTLP010000002.1, on the reverse strand, counting down.
GAAGTTCACCAAGATCGACAGAGGGAACGCGATGCGAGCGAGCTCATTGATGGCGAACTGCGGATGCCTCTCTTCATCCGGATCTTTGGAGAGGAACCACCGCAGGGCCACAGTGTCTTCATCTCGATGCATGGTGGCGGGAATGCTCCGGCTGCGGTGAATGAGCAGCAGTGGCAGAACCAGCAGCGGCTGTACGAGCCAACCGAGGGCATCTACGTGGCTCCCCTCGCCCCAACAAACACCTGGAACCTCTGGCACGAACCGCACATCGATCGCCTCTTCGATCGACTGATTGACATGCTTGCGGTGACCGAGAGAGCAAATCGCAACCGCGTCTACCTGATGGGCTACTCCGCCGGTGGTGACGGCGTTTACCAACTCGCACCAAGAATGGCGGACCGCTGGGCCGCCGCCGCGATGATGGCGGGGCACCCCAATGATGCCTCACCACTGAGCCTGCGCAATGTGCCGTTCGCCGTGCAGGTGGGAGGCCGCGATGCGGCCTACAACCGCAACACGGTAGCTGCTGAATGGGGCGATCAACTGAAGCAACTGCACGAGGCCGACCCTGAGGGCTACGAACACTTCGTGAAGATTTACCCAGAGCATGCCCACTGGATGCACCGCGACGACGCGGTAGCCCTGCCGTGGATGGCCTCGCACACACGCAACCCTGTACCTACTCGAGTGGTTTGGCGACAAGACGATGTGCTGCACCCGAGCTTCTACTGGCTCGCTGCCGACGCGGCCAACAGGAAAGCCTACGCACAGGTCATCGCCAACATTGAGGGCCAGCAGATTTCCATCGAATCCACCGATCTGGCGAACCTCACGGTGCACCTCGACGATCGCCTCGTTGATCTTGAGCAACCGGTGGTCCTCATCGCCAATGGTCGCGCCTCGTCTCCCATTCGACTCAACCGTACAATCGCAACATTGGCGACAACGCTCGCCGAACGCGGCGATCCGGATTTGGCCTTCACTGCATCCGTGGCCGTCGGATTGAGTCCGGGGGCGGCGTGAAGTCCAGTCTGTCGTCACGGTCCTGTGCACTCATCGCCCGCACGCGTGACTCGGCGGTCGAGCAGAACGTGAGGAGTTGTTCATGGTCGGCACCAAGCCTCTTGTGATCGCCGCAGCCGGCCTCGTCATTGCTGCAACCTTGGCCGGTGTGCTGGGAGCCCAGCCACCCATGCTCAGGAGGCACACAGCTACCAGCACGCGACCGCTCGCGCTCGTCCCAGCAGACCGCCAACCCCCCGCGGCCAATCGTGTGTCGATCACCGTCGAGGGCGACGACCGCGTGATCCGCTGCAACGACATGCCGAGCCACCGCGTGGGGGCCTTTCCCAATCGCGGTAATCCTCACTCGATCGCTGAGCAGACCACCGAAGTCCGTCTTCCGGCACAGCCGCAGGTCGCCTCCGCGGCAACCATGCTGCATGATCCCAGCCGCCGTGGACCGCCACTTCCGTTTGGGATTGGGGTCAATGGCGTGCTCTTCGATCCCGGGGCGGCCGAGTTTTGGATGGGCGACCGTGCAGCAGGCTGGAACTACGAAGCCCTCGGCGGCGCCGTCGCACTTGGGCTCGATACCAACCACGCCCATGTGCAGCCAGGCGGCCTCTACCACTACCACGGCCTGCCGACAGGCCTCCTGGCCGAACTTGGCTTCAACGAACTCACCACCGACACGAACGGTCACTCGCCTCTCATCGGCTGGGCTGCCGACGGTTTCCCGATCTACTGCCTGTTCGGCTACACCGATGGCAACGATCCGCAATCAGGTATCAGCAAACTCACCAGCAGCTATCGCCTCAAGGATGGCATGCGACCAGGCGGCAGCCGTGGCCCAGGCGGCAGCTACGACGGCGCGTTTGTGCAGGACTACAACTTTGTCGCAGGGGCTGGCGACCTCGACGAGTGCAACGGCCGCATGTGCATCACACCGGAGTTTCCTCGCGGCACCTACGCCTACTTCCTCACAGAAGATTGGCCGGTGATTCCCCGCGGCTTCCGCGGCACGCCGATCTCACTCAAGGGACCGCCTGGCACGCCGCCGCAAGGCCCGTCTGGCCGTCGCCCGCCACCGCGCTAGTTGCCCAAGTGGAAAAGGGTCCTTCCGGGAACTCTGTGGGGTGGAGAGGCTGCTCCTGCCAATCGAGCGGCGTAGGAAACGGAGCGAAGCCACGATGGCGAAGCGAGGTTTCCTTCGAGTGAGCGGAAGGCAGGATGCCTGGAGTGAACGTCCGGCGAGATGGCACGGACAGCCTCGGCCACTGCCGAGTAACCCACAAGAATCCCGGATGGGCCGGAAAAAGCGCTCCATGGCCTTTTTCCACAGCCTGCAACCGCGAACGTCCATGTGCGATCGCTGGTGCGAGGAGTTGGCGAACGCTCGAAGCGTGTCTTGGAGCGGCCGGGGCTTCTCAGGGCGCTTCGTGCTGCTCGTGTAGCACTGTTGGTGCTGAACGCGCCGCCCGCCCCAGGAGACTCGCCGCGGTTCGCTCGAGAGCTGCCACGAGCGGCGCGGGATAGAGCCCCAAGAGCAGCAGCAGACAGACCAGCGGTGTCATCGTCATCCGCTCACGAGGCAGTACAGGGTGCCCACGCCCCGGCATCCGATCCGGCCCGCCAAACACATGAAACCAGGCTCGGATCAGCGCGATCCCCGAAAACACATGGGCGGCGATCACGAGCAGCCCGCCGTGCAATTGATCATCAAGGCTGCCAGACACAATCAGATCGTCCGCCACAAACGAAAGGGTGCCGGGAAATCCCAGTCCAGCCAAACCAAACATGAGAAACCAACCGGCCAACTCTGGGGCGTCCCGGAAGAGGCCCTGCGGTGTGGCAATCGAGATAGGCCCGTGCCGGCTGACCATCGACCAGGTAACAAGCCCAATACCGGTCAACGAGAGGCCGCTAGAGACCCACATGCACAGGGCCCCGTTCAATCCCATCGGCAGCGTGCCAGCCAGGCCTGCCAGCACCATGGCTGACTGGCTCATAGCGAGCATACCGATCAGACCACGCAGTGACCGCTGCACCATGGCGAGCGCCGCACCGTAGGCCGTCGTGATCAACGCCAACTGCGACAACACCACGAGTTCCGAGGCCACGCCATCGGCATGTCCCACCAGCAGGCGAATGGCCGTGTAGGAGGCGACCTGAGGCATCGTCGCCATCAGAGCCGACGACATAGGCCCGTTCGCAAACAGCAGGGGATACCAGGAATGAAAGGGAAAGATGCCCTTGCGGATGACCACGCTCAGCGCGACCAGCCATCCGCCGATATCACCCGTCACGCCACTGCCAGGCACCCAAGGAGGATCTCGCAGCAGCAACAGCACGCCAATCGCAAGGCTAGCGAAGGCCGCAAGCATCGCCCCCCCAAACACGCGAGCTGTCGGACGGCCTTCGGGCGTTTCACGCAAGGCTGACCAGGTTGGCCATACCGTGGCTCCCCACAACACGAGGATCGCCAGCGGATGGGCAGTCACGAAAAACATGCTCGTCAGTGCTCCGCCGAAGAGGAGCCTGGCCGCGGCTTTTGTTGAGAAGTCTCGCTGCGGCGCCGTGGCAATAATCGCCAACTGCAGCACCGCAACGAAGGGCAGCAAGAGCACCGACATGCCATCGATCTGCACCAAGCGACCACCACCAAGTTGAGGTCCGATGGTGACCACCAGCCCGGATCCCACATGCCAGCCGACGGCAGCAGCAAGAGCCGCGAGAGC
>JBMTLP010000001.1:0-36130 GCA_049433245.1 Pirellulales bacterium | reverse complement strand
GTCCTGACCGTCGCCGCAGCGCTCGCGTTGGCGATGGCGGCTGGCGTGCTGCTCGATGCGTTCCGGCTCGATACGCGTGGAGGCATCTTTGGGACCTACGTTCAGCGAAACGCGATGGTGGTTGGCATCGGGATGAGTTTTGCGATCATCCCCTTGATCTTCACGATCGCTGACGACGCTTTGTCGAGCGTGCCTGAGCATCTGCGCAGTGCCTCACTCGGAGCTGGGGCAACCCCGTGGCAAACGGCGATTCGCGTGATTGTGCCTGCGGCGAGCGGCGGTATTTTTTCAGCCGTGATGATCGGTCTGGGCCGTGCGGTTGGCGAAACGATGATCGTGCTGATGGCGGCTGGCAACACCCCGCTGCTGAAGTGGAACATCTTCAACGGCTTTCAAACGCTCTCCGCAGCGTTGGCTACCGAACTTCCCGAGGCAGCCCGAGGCACGGCCCACTACCGGGTGCTTTTCTTGGCCGCGCTCACGCTCTTCGCCATGACCTTCGTGGTCAACACGATCGCGGAAATCGTCCGGCAGAGGGTTCGTCGGAGGTCCAATGCACTCTGACACGTTCGCCCGCAGCCAGCGACCTCGTCGCCGCGTTCGCAGTGGCTACACCAATCTTGTCGCGTATGGCGAGCCGTGGGTCTGGCTCACAGCTGGTTCGCTCGCCACCGCAGTGTTGATGATCACCGGCCTACTCCTGTTCATCGCGATTCGGGGTCTGACCACGTTCTGGCCTTTGCCGCTGGAGCAGGTACGACTGGCGAACGACCAGATCCTGCTGGGGGAGGTGGCCGCCCGAGAAGCGGTTCCTGACGGCGAAGTCGGCACACCGGCCGCAACTCGGCGGTTGATCCGAGGTGCCAACTACGAGTTCACTGGTCAGCACTACACGTGGGTCGACGACGCGGATGTGGTGGCGATCGAGCGCCCCGAATGGGCGACGGCGGTGGAACGGCTCGAAGACGGCCGATTCCATGGCATTCCGCAGGCATTCTTCATCGACGGTGAGGCGGTTGCCGAAGGGCCGGCTGCGACCTGGGCTCGCTTTGCGGAGGTCCACCCGCTCGTTCGCGCCCGATACGCCCAGGCACGCTCAATCGACAAGTACGACCGGGGCCGGGTGCAACGCGAACTGCGAGCGGCCCGGCTCAGCGTGGTCCAAGCCGAACTCGACCATGGCGCCGACAGTTCCGAACGCGCCGCTGCAGTGGCCGAGGAAGTAGCCCTCCAGCAGACCGCCGACGACGATGTCCGCCGCTTCGATGAGCAGACCGCCGCCCTCAGAGAAGAAAACGCGCGATACGAGATCAGCTTTCGCACAGCCGACGGTTTTGATGCCCGCATGCCGCTCGCCGGAATCGTCCGCGGCTGGCAGCCCAATCGGCTGTCGTGGTTTGGCAAACTGTCGGTGTACCTCGCTCGCTGGCAAGAGTTCCTGACCGACGATCCCCGTGAAGCCAATAGCGCCGGCGGCGTCTTCCCGGCAATCTGGGGCACCGTCGCCATGACCATCATCATGGCGGTGTTTGTGGCCCCCTTTGGTGTGCTCGCAGCGCTCTACCTTCGTGAGTATGCCTCGAGTGGTCCCGTGACCTCGGCGGTGCGAATTGCGATCAACAACCTCGCCGGCGTGCCGAGCATCGTCTACGGGGCGTTTGGTTTGGGCTTCTTCTGCTACGTGCTGGGTGCAAACATCGACGACCTGTTTTTTGAAGCCAGCCTCGTTGCCGACAACCAACCCGTGTTTGGTACCGGTGGTTTGCTGTGGGCCTCGCTCACCCTGGCACTGCTCACCCTACCGGTGGTGATCGTGGCCACCGAAGAAGCTCTCGCCTCGGTGCCAAACTCCATGCGAGAAGGGTCTTACGCGTGCGGCGCCGGCAAGTGGCAAACGATTCGTCGGATCGTGCTTCCGCGGGCCCTGCCGGGGATCATGACCGGACTGATCCTGGCGATGGCTCGCGGAGCAGGTGAGGTGGCACCACTCATGCTTGTCGGCGTGAAGAAACTCGCCTCCGACCTGCCCATCGACGGCGTGTTCCCGTACATCCACCCTGAGCGCGAGTTCATGCACCTCGCGTATCTGATTTACGACGTCGGGTTCCAGAGCCCCAACAGTCAGGCCGCACAGCCGATGGTGTTTACGATCACCTTCCTGTTGGTTGCGATCATCGCCGCGCTCAACATCGCCGCGATCTGGCTCCGCGGCCGGCTCCGGCGTCGCTTCGAGACCCAGCAGTTCTGAAGTATGCTCCGAACACTCCCCTCCTCACTGCCACCACTCGCATGAGCACTCGCACCACGCCTCCGCCAGACCAAACTCGAGCCGCCTTTACGGACGACCGCTTGGTCGCTGTGGCCGCTGGAATGGACGTGCCTTCTGAGGTGCACCCTCAGGTTCTGAGCGAAACGCCTGTCCTTGAAATCGACACCTTCAACCTTTGGTACGGGCACAAGCAGGCCCTGCATGGCATCACGATGCCAATTCCCGATCGGAAGGTGACCGCCTTGGTGGGGCCGAGCGGATGCGGCAAGTCCACTTTGCTGCGAAGCGTCAACCGACTCAACGACCTCGTACAGAGTGTGCGAATCACTGGCGACATGCGGCTCAATGGCGACTCCATCTATGAGCGAAGGACCGACGTCATCGAACTGCGGAAGCGGATGGGGATGGTTTTTCAAAAACCGAATCCGTTCCCGATGAGTATCTACGAGAACGTGGTCTATGCGCTGCGAATCGATGGCGAGCGGAACCGAGGTGTTCTCGACGAGGTCTGCGAAAGAAGCCTTCGTGGCGCGGCGTTGTGGGACGAAGTGAAGGACCGGCTGACCGAGAGTGCCTTGGGGCTGTCCGGTGGGCAGCAGCAGCGACTCTGCATCGCCCGCGCCATCGCCGCAGAACCGGAAGTGCTGTTGCTCGACGAACCTTGCAGCGCCCTCGACCCCATCGCCACCGGAAAAGTGGAAGACCTGATCCAAGAACTTCGCGGCACCTACTCCGTCCTGATGGTTACGCACAACATGCAGCAGGCGAGCCGCACCAGCGACTACACCGCTTTCATGTATCTTGGCAGGCTGATTGAATACGGTCCGACCACGGAGATTTTCACCAAGCCGATTCTGCGCGAGACCGAGGCCTACGTCACTGGCCGGTTTGGTTAATAGCCGCTCGCCTCAAGGCATCTCTTTCTTATGACGCGACACATCGAACGCCAGATCGATCAACTTAAGCACAAGATTCAGTTTGTTGGCACGCTGGTAGAAGAGGCCATCTCCAAGGCCATCACGGCGCTGATCAACCGCGACACCGCGCTTGCGCAAAGGGTGATCGACTCCGATGCCGAAATCGACCGCATGGAGGTGGAGGTTGAGGAGGAGTGCCTCAAGATTCTTGCCCTCTACCAGCCCGTGGCTGCCGACCTGCGATTTGTCGTTGCCGCGCTCAAGATGAACAACGATCTGGAGCGCATGGGGGATCTCGCCAAGAACATCGCCAAACGTGTGGGGCAACTCGCGCGGGGGCAGCAGATCGAACTGCCGGCCGAGATTCGTCCCATGGCGATCAAGGCTCAAGAGATGGTGATGCAGTCGCTCGAAGCGGTCGTCAACGCCGACCCATCCCTTGCTCGCCATGTCCGAGAGCAAGACGACGAGGTCGACGTGGCTCGGCAGACAATTCGTGACAAGGTGCTCAAAGCCATCCAAGAAACACCGGCGATTGCCGAGGATTTGATGCGAATCAACTCGGTCTCCAAGCATCTCGAACGGCTGGCCGACATGGCCACCAACATCGCCGAAGATGTGATTTACATGGTGGAGGGCGACATCGTTCGCCATCGCGCGGCAGACTGACGGCTGGGCTCACAGGCTCTCCCGCCGCGGTTGGCCTCCCGACATCCGCTGCGCGGTCGTGGTACCATCTGGGGATCGCCTCTAACAGCCCAGCCATGTCAGGAGCGTGGAATGCACGCCTTCCGTTTTGTCGGCTTACCCTCGCCTGTGTTGCAAGCCGCGGCACGACCTCGTCGCACGATCGCTCGCCTGCTTGCGGCGGTGATGCCATTCGTGGCGGTGGTCGGTGGGCTGCTCCCCCAGGTGTCGGTCGCTGAAGACTCCGTCGGTGTGCTCATCACCGGCCCCCTGCTCGCAGCGGTCGGTGAAAAACTCAGTTTCGAAGTGGAACTGGTGAACCGCTCTGGTAAGCCTCTCAGCGGTCTGCGGATCGTGGACTATTTCGATGAAGGCTTTCGGCACGAAGCCTCGTTGAGCCCGATCGAACAAAAGGGCACGGTTGATCTCGCTGTAGGAACATCTCGCCGGATCACGCTGGAGTTCATCGCCGCCGGGCCTGGCCGGCAATGCCATCGGGTAGAAATCCTCGACCCTTCGCACCAGTTCGTCGGAGGTGCCACCGCCTGCGTGGAGGTCTCGCCGCCACCTCAGCCCACCACCACCAACACCCCTGCCGTTGCCCCAACCACCACCGTTCCGCCTCCGGCCACATCGCTCCCAGCCACGCCTCCGCCAGCCTCTGCCGGCCTGGCTCCGCCTTCCGTGATGGTGCCCCCCGTGCCAACTCCAGCAGCGGAACCTGTATCGCCAGCCCCCGCCACGCCACCCGATCTCCTCTCGCCAGCGCCGTCGTTCCCGGCAGCATCCTCAGCCTCGCCTGCTGCTTTGGAAATGGAAATCACCGGTCCGACAGAGCGGAAGCATGGGGAACTCGCAGACTTCATCGCCACCGTGCACAACACCGGCCAGGTCGCGTCGTCCGGGGGCACACTCGAACTCTCATGGGATCAAGGCTTCGTCGCCGCCGAGGCATCGGACGGCTACGTCATGGGGAGCGACAAAGTTTCCTGGGACCTCCCACCGGTCGAACCAGGAGGGAAACTCCGTCGGCAGATCAACCTGCGTCTACCTGCCTCCCCTCCGACCAGCCTCGGTTTTCGCCAGCCTAGGCTGTGCATTCGCGGAGTGCTGTCGGGCGTGGTCGGGGGGGTCTTGGTCGCGGACGAATGCTGCGTGGCGATCGCCGCCGACACCACCTCCCGCCGCACGATGACCGATGCCGGCCTGCGGCTCACCCTCGCGGATTGCGACGACCCCGTGCAAATTGGGAGCAGCACAACGCTCATCTGCACGATCCGCAACGAAGGCACCAGCTCGACAGGGCTGCTCAACGCGACCATCCTCCTGCCCGAGCAGGCGAAACTGGTGGGTGACCCAAGCCCGTCACGGGTTCGGATCGATGGTCGCACGGTCAGTTTTGATGGCATCCCCTCGCTTGCCCCAGGCAATCTGACGACGCTGGAACTGGCGATCCGACTACCCGCGTCAGGTCGTTGGAAGAGCGAAGTCGTCTTGACCGGCGACGAACTCGAAGGCTCCGTGACCGGGCACGCGGAGACCACCGCACTGACCCCGTAAAAACGGGTGGAGTGCGCAGTTCCCACAGGCTGGGCTGCCAATGGGCTCCGTTTTTCTCAGACGGATGCGACAGACGGGAATCTGCCGACTCCGTGAATGGAGTCTGCTGGCAACCACGCGATGGCCGGCGTTCCTCTCGCTCGCACTGGCTCTTTGGGCCGAGGCTACGGCATGCTCGTCTGCTCAGCAAACTGGCTGCTGCCAGATGGCAGCCTCAGTCGACCGGTTGCCGGTGCTGAAATGACCACCTTCCTCCGCGACATCGCGGCGCTCGCCGGTCGGGCCGGCTTCCGCCGCGACGGAAGTTATAGACCGATCGCGCGGGTCGATCTCGTCTTTGCCGGCGACATGCTCGATCTGCTTTCCAGCGACCGTTGGACCGAGGACGTCCGCCCATGGGATGGCACCCGCGTCTCGGCGGAGATCATGGCCACCATAGCGGCCGACTGCCTCCGCCGCGGGCGTCGGGCAATCGCGGCCTTACGAGGACTTCAGCACCGCGGGCTCTCGGTTCCCGTGGCCACGCCGCGAAGACGACCATGCGAACGACATCGCTGCAGGGTGCCGGTCCGCGTGGTTGTGGTCACAGGAGACCGTGACGAGCGGGGCTTCGCATCAGCGGGGGTGCCAGCTGCGATGCCCAATCTGCCGTGGCCTCCAGCAGTCGCCACACGCTGGGGAGACGATGTCGACGTGCTGGTCTCTCATGGCCATGAGTTTGATCCTGCAACCTGCTGCGATGCAGCCGCTGCCCGACCGCCGTCGGTGTCGGAAAGCCTCGCGATCGGGCTGATCGGTCGTTTCGTGCGATGCTTGCGGCCGAGTGCCCACTTCCCCTGGGCCGAGCTGCTGGCACGAGATACCGCCCGCTGCCACCCGCTTGAACTTCTGAGCGTTGTGGCCGCCCGGATCACTCGGCAGGAAGCGAGCGCTCGGCACATGACCATCCTGAGGGCAAACTGGAAGCAGTCAATCCGAGCGTGGCATCGAGACGCCCGCCGAGCCCCGCCACGCGTGCGCGAAGGTCAGGGCGATGTCACCGACTGCCTCGCAGGCTGGCTTGATGGATGGCGACCAGGCGATGCCCCACCCGCACCGCCGCCCCACCTGCAGCGAGCCCTCGCGTTCGATCGAGTCGCCGCCCGCGCCCATGCCATCCGGGGAGCTGCCCAGATCACGCTGCTGGGGCACCTTCCCGCGGAGCACACTCCTGCCAGTCCTCCCGCCACGCAGGCTCCTGTTGTGCTCGGGCTCGGTGGGGCGGGAGGGAATTCCGCAGCCGAGTTCGCCACTGCCGGCCTCCCCTGGGCTGCGGTGTTCGAGCAGGGTGAATACGGCGGCGTTGCCCACACGTCATCGTGGAGCGTCGCGCACGCCGCTGCCTCGGGTTACGCACCGTTGATCGTGGGAGGCCAAGGCGGCGGCAACGTCGTGGATGTACTGCAGGCCGCCTAGTCGCGGCAGAAGTCCAGGTTCGTGTCGCTGACTGCGGCCACCGCAGAAGTGCTCGATTGTCTGTTAGGCTGACCGCATGAAACGCGTTTCTATTGTGCAAATCACCACGACCTGCGGAGACGCGGCCCAGGCAGAGCGGCTCGTGACGGAGGTGCTCAATGAGCGGCTGGCTGCCTGCGGCCAGATCGATGCCGGCATTCGCAGCCGCTACCACTGGCAGGGACGCGTCGCCGACGACGCCGAGTGGCGGTGCATCTGGAAAACGTCGGTCGATCGGGCGGAGGCGTGTGCAGCGTACATTCTCAGCGTCCACACCTACGAGAATCCTGAGTTGATTCTCGCCACGGTGGAAACGACCGAGGCCTACGCCGCCTGGGTTCACGACAACGTCGGTCAGACGGCCGACGACGCGTCCGCCTCCTGAAACAGCCCATCCCTCCCACACTCACATGGCAGCTCATTACCGGTTCGATGTGCGGCTCTACCGCCGGCCGGCGAATGTCGCAGATGGCCCACTGCTGGAGGGCGTTGGCGACGGTGTGCCAACCCTGACTGTGCCAGTCGGCAACCAGGCCGAGCCGATGGCAATCACGTTTGAAGAGGCCATCGACCGCTTGGCCGCACTCCCCGGCTGCTACGCGGAGCCTGACGGCTCGATTGTCTGGACCGAATCCACTTCGGACGGCCGCTGGCAGGTGGACGGCAACCTCTACGACCGCGGGGGGAATGTGATCTTTGTCAGCCTCACCGGCCACTGTCCGCCCGAGGCTTTCAACCGACTTCTCGCTTGTTTTGGCTGGCCGGAAGAGCGGATGATGCTGGAACTCGTTCGTGCCGGAGTGTTTCTGGGGGAGGATGATTTTCGCCGGGTGGCAGCGGTGTCGTAGCCACCTCGACCTGCCTCGCCCGGTAGGAAAAGTGGCGAGCCGGGCCGGAACTGGTCGATGAGCGAGGAGGGATCGCGTTATAGTGATGAGAGTATCTGTCTGGTTTTTTCCGACTGGAGATGGGGACATGGCTCGGGCTTCGCACGGATTCCTTTCAGGTCTGTTCCTTCGACGACGCCTTCGAGTTGTGGCAACGCCCGCTGCCTGCTGTCTGGCGGTGGCTCTCGGAGCCGCAACAGCCACCGCAGAAACGCCGCTCGCCCGTGATTTCATGGGCTCTGGGATGCATGCCTTCCATGCTGGCAATTATCAGCAGAGCATCGACGACCTGACCTCCGCGATTGAATCTGGCTCTCAGGATCCTCGGGCCTACTACTTCCGCGCGCTCGCCCTCCTGCAGCAGGGCCGCGACGACGAGGCCATCGAGAACATGCAGGAAGGAGCCCTGCTCGAGTCAGGTGGCCCCGGCGGCTCCGTCGTTGGGCGTTCGCTCGAGCGGGTGCAAGGCAAACACCGGCTGATGCTGGAGCAGTACCGTCGGCGAGCCCTAATCGAACAGCAGGCTCGGGATCAGCGTCGGATCGAGCAGCGGTACACCGACATGATCGAAAGTGAGCCCGAGCGCCTTCGTGAACGGCGACCAGAGGCTTTCCTGCCGCCTGCGTCGACGGGCTCTCCCGCAGCACCGGCAGCCACGTCGCCGGCAGCGACGACACCACCGCCAGCCAACGACGACCCGTTTGCAGCCCCCAGTACTCCGGCGGGCCGCGGTTCGAGCAACGCCGGGAGTGATGATCCGTTTGGCACTCCGGCAGACGATCCTTTCGGTGGCAACTCCGCGTCCCCCAGCCCCGCTGGCGACGATCCATTTGGAGCGGATCCCTTCGGAGGGGATGCTGGGAATGGTGGCAACGCCAACTCGGCAGACGACCCCTTCGCTACCCCTCCTGCATCGCCTGCTACGCCTCCGTCGTCGCCTCCCTCCGCCGAAGGTGACGGCCTCTTCGACGATCCCTTTGGCGAGAATGCTGCGGGCGTGAACCGTCCGCGCGGATCAGGAACGGCTGGCTCGCAAGTCGACGAGCAGGTGGAATCAGTCGCAGCGGAAACCGACGACATCTTTGATCAGCGCGACGAGCAGGAAGAGATGCAGTCGGCAGAGTTCGACGACACGCTCGATCAGCGTGATCAGCAGCAAGAACGTGATGCTGCAGCAGGCGAAGGGGGAGCCGTCGTCGAGCCAGTCTTCGAGTAGCACCTGCCCGCAGAGCCTTAGCTTCCACCAGATGACGCCATCGCCGTGTTCACGCGGTCGATAGCGGACTGGGCCTCGTCGGCCGTCGCAGCCTCGGCCACGATCCGCACGATGGGCTCGGTGTTGCTCGCTCGCACGAGCACCCACATTCCCTTCTCGTCGACCCGTAGTCCATCGAGGCGCGACATCTTGGCGTTGGGAAATGCCTCGGCAATGCGATCAAAGGCGGCGGCCAATCCCGGCCCACGGTCTTCTGGCCCGAGGTGGATCTTCGTTTTCACCATCACGCGTTGCGGCAACGCCTGAGCGAGGGTCTCCAGCGGCGTGAGTTGGCCACCGGCACACATCCGTTCCAGCACGAGCGCCATCCCCGCGATGCTGTCGCGGACAAGCACCACTCGCGGATCGATCACCCCCCCGTTGCCCTCACCACCAATCACCGCCCCGCGAGCTCGCATCTGATCGACGACGTTCGCTTCACCCACGGCCGAAACGTGGCACGGCACGCCTTGCTTGGCTGCGACCATCGCGGTCATCCCGCTGGTGGAACAGTTCACCACCACCGGGCCAGGTGTCTTCGCCAAGACTGCCTCCACCGCCAGCGGCAGCGTGGCCTCTTCGCCGATAAACCGGCCTGCTGACGTGGCAATCGCCAATCGGTCGGCATCAGGATCCTGGAAGAAGCCCACGTCGGCTCCGCTAGCTGGAATCTGTGGCAGCATCGCCACCAGGTTTTCCTCCGTCGGCTCGGGCGTGTGTTCAAAGAGGCCATCCGGCGTGCCACCGACGAGTGTGAGTTCACACCCCAAGGCTTCGCAGAGCAGCTTTGCCGCACAGCTTCCCGCTCCATGGCCAGCATCCAGCCAGACATGCGGAGCCATCCGTCGGATCGCCTCGACATCCACGCAGGCGAGCACCCGCTCAACGTGAATCGCTGCGCCGTCGACCTGCCGTCGCACGCCCGGCACCTCAGCCGGAGCGATCGGCGACGCTTCCTGAAACCGCTGCAGCACGGTCCGCCCGGCATCTGCCGGCAGCACCCGACCCTCCGCAGAAAAGAGCTTCATGCCGTTGTATTGCGGGGGGTTGTGGCTGGCGGAAATTTGGATGCCACCGGCGGCATGATGCTCCTGGACCAAGATGCCCACGGTTGGCGTGGCCGCCACTCCACCGTCGAGTACATCACGTCCTGCCGCCATCACCGCCTGGGCGATCGCATCGGCAAACATGCTGCCAGAGGCACGTCCGTCACGACCAATCACAATCGCTCCTGGCGAGAGGGTCGCGAGGAAGGCTTCCGCGTACCGCACCGCCACCTCAGGCGTGAGCGATGTCCCCACAATCCCTCGCAGCCCCGAGACACTCACAATCAGTTCGTCCATCGTGCCCCCATCTCGTGGCTGTTGTCTTCTTCTCGTAGCGATCGCCGTTCCCGCGGCTGGTTGGGCGGCAGTATAAACATGTCAGAACAGCAACAGACACATCGCCGAATTCCTAACCAACGCCCCGCAGGAGAGTCCATGGCCGCCACGCCCGAGCGAATCGCCGCAGTCACCCAGGCCCATGCCGCAGGACAGCTGACCGAGCATTCGGCCAAGACGATTCGCGAATGGCTGACGCTGCCTCAGTTCGTCGCGTTTGCCGACGATCTCGGAGCACGCATCGACCAAGGGCTGTGGAAGGAACTCGACGATGCTTTCTGGACGGTGATTCCGTTCGGCACGGGCGGGCGTCGTGGCACGATGTACCCCGTCGGTTCCAACGCGATCAACGACCGTACGATTGGTGAGAGCGCACAAGGGCTCGCGGACTACGTGACTCGCGTGCTCCCACCCAGCGAGACACCAACCTGCACGATCGCCTACGACACCCGCCACCGCTCCGAGCATTTTGCCAAGCTCTGCAGTGAGGTGCTGCTCGCCGCCGGCTTTCGGATCTCCTTTCTCCGTGGGTTCCGCAGCACCCCTGAGCTCTCCTACGCGGTGCGTCACACCAACAGCCATTGTGGGATCATGGTCACCGCCAGCCACAATCCACCGAGCGACAACGCCGTCAAGGTGTACTGGGCTGGGGGCGTGCAGGTCCTGCCTCCCCATGATCGAGGCATCATCGATTGCGTGATGAACGTGGTGGAGGTGAAACGCAGCGACTTCGAGCAAGGAGTTGCCGAAGGCCGTGTCTGCTTTGTGGAGCGGGAGATCGACCCGGCCTTCGTGGCGGCGGTCCTGGAACAGAGTTCCCCGGGCAACCGTGACGTGTCGATCCTCTACACGCCGCTGCATGGAGTGGGAGCGTCGGCTGTGGTACCCGTGCTCCATGGCGCGGGTTTTCAACGACTGCGGCTCTATGGACCTCACGAAACACCCGACGGTGATTTCCCCAACGTGCCCGGCCACGTTGCCAATCCAGAGAATCCGACCGTCCTCGAGGAAGCGATCACCGAGGCGATGCAGGCCGGGGACGACCTTGTGCTGGCCAGCGATCCCGACTGCGATCGACTTGGCGCGGCGGCTCCACTCACACTGGAACCAGGCAGCTCCTGGGCTACCTTCACCGGGAACCAGATCGGCGCCCTCCTAGCAGACTGGACACTGTCGATGCGGTCCCGCTCAGGGCGTGCCGCTCCCAGCGACCGGCTGATCACCACGATTGTGACAAGCGGCCTCGTTCGCCGAGTGGCAGAGCACCACGGCATCCGAGCCATCGATGACCTGCTCGTCGGATTCAAATGGATTGGCGAACGGATCGACCAGATCGGGCCGGAGCACTTCGCCTTCGGGTGCGAAGAATCGCACGGGTACCTCGCCGGCACACACGTCCGTGACAAAGACGCGGCTGTGGCTGCGCTGCTCCTTTCTGAGATGACAGCCTCCCTTAAGGCAGAGGGACGGTCGCTCCACGAGCATCTCGCTTCGCTCTTCTCACAGCATGGCTGCCACCTCGAACGTCAGGTCTCGGTGTCGCTGCCGGGTGCCGCCGGCATGGACCGGATGAAAGAAATCATGGCGAGTCTGCGGAACTGTCCTCCAGCCGCCATCGCTGGATTGCCTGTGTCGAGAACCCGCGACTACGCGTCACTCTCGGCGACTCCCACGGGAGGTCAAGCTGCGTCAATCGTAGGCACCAAGGGAGATGTGATGATTTTTGACCTGGGTGAACCTGAGGGTGCCTGGGTTGCCTCTGCCCCCAACCAGTTTCCGCCCTTGAGCAACGCCGTGGCCGCACGACCTTCGGGCACGGAACCGAAGATCAAGTTCTATCTCTTCACCGCCTCGCCGCCGTGCGTGCCGGGAGACCTGGCTGCGGTCAAGCAACAACTCCAGCAGCGACTCGACACGATGGAGCACGAACTTCGCGCGCTGGTTGGTGTCTGACCCAGGCAGCACTCCGAGCATGCTTCACCATGGCTGACGACACACGCGATACCGACGCCCAGGCTTCCGGAGGCTCACCTGAACCGCTGCCGGCTGGGTCTCCCGAATCACGGGAAACCACCCCTGCAGACACCGACGCCGCAGCCGCGGCGCGAGACCGCTCTTTGGCCGCAGCCAAGGTGCGTCGCTTCCCTCAGACTCCCGGTGTCTACCTGATGAAGGATGCCGCCGGCCGCGTGATCTACGTGGGAAAAGCCAAGAACCTCCGCAGCCGCGCCAGCAGTTACTTTCTCAAGGCCGCGGCGGAAGAGCGACGCACAGCCGAGCTCGTCCGCGAGATTCGTGACATCGACTATCTCGAAGCAGATAGCGAGGTCGACGCTCTGCTGATGGAGAGCCGGCTGATCAAAGACGTGCAGCCGCGATTCAACACCGACCTCAAAGATGACAAGACGTTTCCGTATTTGCAGATCACCACACGCGAAGACTATCCGCGTGTGGAGGTGACCCGGGAACCGCGTCGTAAAAACGCCAAACTCTACGGCCCGTTCACCAGCGCCGGCAGCCTCCGCGGGGCGATGGTGGTGTTACAGCGAATCTTTAAGTTTCGCACGTGCAGTCTCGATATCGACGCAGACGACGCAAAGTGGCAGTGGTATCGCCCCTGCCTGCTGGCCTCCATCGACCAGTGCACTGCTCCGTGCAACCTCCGCATCTCGAAAGAAGAGTATCGCCGCGACATCCTGCGGTTGCGGACCTTCCTCGACGGCAACAAGCAGCGTGTGATCGACGAAATGCGACACGAGATGCTGCAGGCCTCCGAGCGGCTCGAGTTTGAAAAGGCAGCGAGGCTGCGTGATGAAGTGAAACTGCTCGAAACCCTCGACCAGCGAGGAGACCTGGAAGAACATGCCCAGCCGGAAGTGTTCACGGTCGATCCAAAGAAGGGGATCGCCGGCCTGAAGGCCGTGCTCAAACTTGAGAAGGTTCCACGCGTCATCGAGGGTGTCGACATCGCGCACCTCGGAGGCACCGAGACCGTGGCAAGCCTCGTGCAGTTCATCGACGGCCTCCCGTTTAAGCCTGGTTACAAGCGATACCGCATCCAGAGCGTCGATGGGATTGATGACTTCAAGAGCATTCACGAAGTTGTCTCGCGAAGGTTTTCGCGGCTCGCCCGCGAAGGTGCACCATTTCCCGATGTGTTTCTCGTCGACGGTGGGAAAGGTCAGTTGTCGGCGGCAATGACAGCCCTCAACGAACTTGGTATCGAGCCCCCATGCGTACTGTCGCTCGCCAAACGCGAAGAGGAGGTCTTCCTGCCGGGCAAGTCTGAGCCGCTTCGCATCAGCCGCGACGCCTACTCGCTGCGGCTGCTGGAGTATGTCCGCGACGAAGCACACCGCTTCGCGCAGCACTACCACCACCTGCTTCGCAGAAAGCGGACGTTTGAAGAGGGGGCGTAGGCAGCCGTTTTCCCGTCCTTGAAAAGATTGCATCCACAGGAAATGCTGGCACCAGCATGGGCAGCGATGCTCGCGTGTAGTCGTCGCGAGGCCACCATGACCACTTGTGAGGACGCGTGATGGGCACGTGGGGAACTGGTCCGTTTGAGAATGACGACGCTGGCGAGTTGGAGACGAGGCTCAGCAAAGAGGGCCGTAAGGTAATCACCGCCGCGCTCCGCGGAGCCAAACGAAGTATCACGCAGGATGAGAGCCGCTGCGCAGCTGCCATTGCCGCCAGTGAAGTGATCGCTGCGGCAAATGGGCATCCGATGCGAGGCTTTGCAGCCGGTGCCGCAGAGGCCGCTACGTGGGTCCGTGAAAACGTCTATCAGCCAACGCCTCAGCTGACAGCGCAGGCCGTGGAGATCATCACCGCAATCAGCGACGCATCGACCCTCGCCGATCTTTGGCGAGAGGCCGGCGACCTTGCCGCCTGGCGACGAACACTGCAGAGCCTCACGAAGCGACTGCTCAAACCAGCTGCATCTGCGGCGATCGCAGATCCGCCACGACTCCCTGCAAGGGCCCGGCCACGATCTGCTGCGAGCGCAGCGTCTGGCTCCGAAAAAATAGCCGCTCTGTCGCTCCGCACAGCGAAGACACTGCTGATGAAGAAAGCGGATGGCTCGCTCTCAGATCATCGCGCTCCAGCACTCGACGTGATGCTCCGACAGTTGCGGAAACTCTCCCTCAAAGAAGCGACCTCGCTCGCCACGCTGCCCGACGTACGGTCGATTGAGCTGACATCGCTGAAACTCTCTCCTGACAAACGCGGGGTTCTCACCACGCTCCTTGAGGGGTGGAGAACGGCGTCGAGCCTGGATCTCTCCGACTCAGTGAAGGTGGCAAACCTGGTCTGCCCAATGCTCGGCTCCTTTCCAAAACTCACCGCGGTCTACTTCGCAGGGAGCGACCTGACAGATGCCGACTTCGCCACGCTCGGCACGCATCCGACGATCAAAGACCTTGACCTCTCGCGAACGAAGATCTCGGCAGCCGTCTTGGCTCAGGCGGGTAAGCTGCCCGCACTGGAACGGCTTTCCCTGCACGCTTGCCCTGCGATCACGATTGCCGATGCGACGCACTTCGCGGTGACGGACGGCGTTCGTGACCGCCTGGCCTTCACACCCAACAGCAGCGAACTCGGTCTCGCGCAACCTTCGGCAGCTCGCAACAAAGCCTGCGCGAAGCAGAACGCTCCGATCCGAGACCTGGCCTCGCGGACGTGGAACGTGTGGATCAACGTGCTGGAGGGACACCTTGATTTTGGCGAACTGCCCGACCTGGACCGGTTGGCATTCATCGCGGAGAACGGCCTCGTCGACTCCGTCGCCCTCGGCGTCAACGGTTCCCCAATCCGTCAAGAAGACGCAGACCGGCTGCGATTCGTTCTGTCCAGTTGGCCGAACATCCAGCAACTCGCCATCGCCAACTCAAAAACATTCGACGATTCGATGACGGGTGAGATCGCCCGTTTGCAGAGGCTCGAACTTCTGGAAGTCGACCAGGCCGCCATCAGCGATGCCATGCTGACAGCCATTGTGTCACTGCCTCGCCTGCGGCGACTCTCTCTGACGGGCACCGCCATCACAAGCAAGGGCCTCAGCCGCATCGCTCGCCTCCCGAACCTGCGGTGGCTGACCCTCTCCGCGAGCCCTGTGCTGCCACGGAAGGACGTCCTCGCACTCCGCAAGAAACTGGCCCCGAGGTGCTACGTGGAATGCGTTTAGAGAGCACTCTGGCAGCAACGTTGCTTTAGGAAAGCATGAGCTCGGTCGTGTCACACAGCAACGGTTGCACGACCCGCTGACGACGCACCCCGGTACCAAAAGCCACGCGATTCATCACAGTCCGGGAAGCAGCCGACGCCTCGGCACAGAGAGCCTCCACATCGAACCGCCGAAAAACCAGTTGCGTGCCGACGTAGAACGCAGGCAACGCGCGCTCGGCTCGGTAGCGTCGCACGACCTCAAGCGAACACCGCAGATGTGCCGCCACATCACACTCGGTCAGCAACTGATTTGAAACGTCGGTCACGTCCATCGATTCCCCCCCGAGCAAGTTCAGCAGGAAGGAATACGAGTTTCACCCGTCGATTGTTCGCGCGACGGCGTCATTTTTCACGAATCGCCGCCAAAGACGGCCTCCAGCCAGTCCCCCACCCGGTCGAGCAGTTCCACCGCCATCGTCTCCTCAATGGTGTCGTATTCGCTCACGGCCCCCGACGTCGCGGTCTGAAAGAGATGGTTGAGCCCGGGCAGGTCTTCCACGACCGACAGAGGAGGGCCTGCCTTGGCCACCGCCTCCCGCAATGGTGGCAGGTTGGTGGCCGCATCCACCTGCACGGCCTTGCTACCGACAAGAGCGAGGACAGGGCAGGAGAGCGCCTGTAGCGGCTGCGACGGATCATGCTCGAGAAAAAAACGAAACCACGGAGACGCCAGCCGTGCTACCCCCGCTTCGGCAAAGGACTCGAGGTCATCGCGAGCGGGGTCGTCCTCTGGGAGTTCCTGCCGCAACCGAACCGCGGCATCGCTGGCCATCTTTTCAAGTGACGTACCAGGGGCCGCCTCCTGCACAGTCTCCATGAGCACCTCCTGCACCACCCGCTGTCGCTCAAGCTGCGCAGGATCGCTTACACCCTCCGCTTCCAACACGCGGCGTCCCTGCGTGAGCAGCACCTGCCTGCCATCAACGCCAGCTCCGGCAAGCATCACCACACATGCGACCCCCGGCTTCCTCGCCGCCGCGATCCCGGCCACCATCGCCCCTTCACTGTGTCCCACCAAGCCGACCCGAGCGGCATCGATCTCCGGACGGGCGGCCAGAAACGCACGGGCGGCATCGACGTCGAGAGCGAAGTCTTCACTCGTCGCCTCCGGAGACCCTTCCGAGGATCCGCCGACCCCCCGGTCATCGTAACGCAACACGGCCACGCCACGGCGGGTCAACGCATCGGCGAGCACCGCAAAGGGCTTGTGCTCAAAGAGGGTTTCGTCGCGGTCCTGGGGCCCTGATCCCGAGATGAGCACGACGGCTGGAAAAGGTCCTTCCCCCTCAGGCAGCGTGAGCGTGCCAGCCAGCGTCACATCCGCCGCGGCGTTCCGAAACACGACGTCTTCACTGTGGTAGGGGAAGGGGGGCTGAGGCGTTTGCGGACGCAGCTTGACCGCGGGTTGGACAATCGCGCCTTCCGCCGCTCGCGCGAGGGTGAGCGGAAAGGACAGCCCGCCTTGCGCCCAGGTACCCTCGAGCGTTTGCTCATCGTCGGAGAGCGTGCCCTCAAACCGTCCGCGCACGGCGGGCACGTCGAAGCTCCAGATGCGATCCTTGATCCCCAGATCGCCGCGAAAGCCACCGGCCTGCTGCATGGGGCTGTCCATCCAGGCGGTCCGCAATCCTGCGGCATCCCGTGTGACACGAAACCGCAACGGCAGTTTTTGCACAGTCGCGTTGAGTTCACCGGCCCAGACTTCTTCCGCTGGTGGTGGCACCGGCGTGTCGCCGACCGGTCGGAAGTCGAGTGGCAACGACTGCCCTCGCTGCTCCCACACGCCCTCCACGCTGCCATCCGCCCGCACGTTGCCAGCGTCCCGGGCTTGGGAGATCGGCAGTTCGAACCGCAGCCGTTCTGTGTCAGCGCGATAGTTTTCAACCACAAACCGCTGGTCTCCCTCGTCCAGGCTCCGCAGCTGCCAATCGCCAGTGTGCTCCAGGATGAAGCGAAAGCGACGATCCGTGGCATCGAGTTCGCCGTACCACCGTGTCACGGCTTCCGACATGTCGTCAGCCACCGCCACCAGACCTGCGGCAAGCCATCCGGCCACGACCATCCACAGACACGCCGCGACCTTTCCGTTGCACCACCAGCTGTGCATCACACGCTCCTTCATCGGTTCTTGAGAGCTGCGTCCCAGATCGCTCAGATCCACCCACGCAGCCGGTAGTAGGCCATGCCGTAGTACTCGTGCAGGATTTGGGTGGATGTTCGCAGCGACCATGCATTGGGGAGCAGCGACATCGCCATCCGGTAGTACCACGGCTGGTCCTTCTCGGGATCGATCGCGATGTAATCGCAGGGGGCAGGAATGATCTCGAGATCGGTGATCCCCAGTTGCTCGGCCTGTTTGCGGTAGATCCCCAGCGACCGGGGCATGTGGCTGGCGGACGTCACCAAATACACGCTGCGAGCTCCCCGTTGCATGGCCAGAGGCAGGCTCTCCGCCGCATTTTCCCGCGTGTTTCTCGACTTCGTGTCGAGCGTGATCTGCTCCTCCGCCACCCCCATCCAAGCAAGCATTTCCTGCATCGCCTCGGCTTCCGTCTGCTGGATTACAGACAGTTCCCCACCACCGCCAGCACACACCATCCAATCGGCGAGGCCTTCGCGGATCAGGTGCGCCCCATAGAGCAGCCGATCGCCGGCATCGTGCACCTCCGCCGTCTGCCGGGGATAGGCCCGAGGGCTGATACCACCCCCCAGCACAATCACTCCATCCGCATGGGGCATGGGGTCGGGTGCCATCACGCGTCGCTCTAAGGACAGCGCGAGTTGCTCAGCGACCAGACCATTACTGAACAGATAGAACGCAGCGAGGCCGATCACAGCGAGCCAGCGTCCACGCCTCTGCCAGCGGTCGCTTCGCGCCCACCGCCAAAGCCCCATTCCGGTCGCGATGAGAAAAAACGCCATGCCGGCTGGATACACGATCGCCGACACGATCTTCACGACTAAGATCACCATCCGCCGAACTCCTTCTGTAACCTGCGTCTGAGTGACTCGTAGTGTGAGCGAAGACGGACTCGACGGCCACCGCGATTGGCTCGTGTGCGACGATTCGCTCGTTCGAGCGCCATCCTCGTCCCACCATGGAAACCAGGGAGCCTTGGGGCACGAGCAGATAGACTACGCGCTTGTCCCTCTCCCACAACTTTGGCAACTCCCTATGCCCCCCTCTTCGACCGCTCCCCTGCTCGAACGGCTCGCCAATGCGTTTCCTCTGTGGGTCGCAGTCGCCTGCGGTCTCGCCCTGATCGAGCCAAGGCTTTTCTCCTGGTTTGAGGGGAAGCTGATTGTGGCCGGTCTGGCCGTGATCATGCTCGGCATGGGAATGACGCTCTCCCCCGCCGATTTTTGGCGAGTGGCCTCCCGCCCCGCCGCGGTGCTGGCCGGTGTGATCGCCCAGTTTGTGATCATGCCCACCGCTGGATGGGCGATCGGCGTAGGCCTCGGCTTGCCAACACCGTTCGCCGTGGGACTGATTCTCGTCGCCTGCTGCCCGGGCGGGACCGCGTCGAACGTGGTCACCTTCATCGCTCGGGCCGACATCGCGCTCTCCGTCGCGATGACCACCTGCTCAACCCTTGCCGCCGTCGCCCTCACGCCGCTACTCACCCAGCTGCTGGCGGGACAGCTCGTTGAGGTCGACTCCTGGGGGCTCTTCCTCTCCACGCTGCAGGTGGTGATCCTGCCCGTGGCCGCCGGCGCGTTCTTCAACAAAGTCTCTCCCCGCGCCGTTGCTCACGTGCTCCCAGCCGCTCCGTTGGTGAGCGTGCTGACGATCGCGCTCATCTGCGGCAGCATCATCGGGCAGAACGCCGACGCGGTGCGAACCGCCGGGCTCCAACTGCTCGCGGCCATCGTCTTGCTGCACGCCGCCGGCTTTGCCGTGGGCTACACTTTTGCCAAGCTGCTGGGCTACACCACTACCGTCGCCCGCACGATCTCCATCGAAACGGGCATGCAAAACTCTGGCCTTGGCGTCGTGCTCGCGCAGAAGCACTTCGCCGCCGAGCCGCTCACCGCGGTCCCCGGAGCGATCTCCGCGTTGACGCACTCGGTGATCGGCAGCGGCCTTGCGACATGGTGGCGTCAGCGGCGACCAGACGAGGATTCGTCGAACGTCTAGCGACTCGCCATGTCACACGACACGCCACCCGCAGCCGGCACGTAGCAGGCACGAGCGTAGTCCATCACCATGCGGTGCGCACTGAACCGCCAAGCGAGTGAACTGATCGAGTTCTTCATCATGCGGATCCACTCGCGCGGCAGACCATCGCTATCGCGATCGTAGAACAGCGGGATGACTTCCTTCTCGAGCACGTCGTAGAGCGCCGCCGCGTCTCGCTGGTCGGTGATCTGATCCTGGGCGTGGGTTTCACCACGTCCAATCGCAAAACCATTCCGGCCGTCAAATGCTTCCGCCCACCAACCGTCGAGGATTGAGCAGTTGAGCCCACCGTTGAGCACGACCTTTTGGCCACTCGTACCCGACGCCTCAAGCGGCCGCCGGGGATTATTGAGCCACACATCGACGCCTTGGATCAGGTGACGGCAGACGTTGATGTCGTAGTCTTCAATGAACACGATGCGGCCACTCGTCCGCTCGTCGTGCCGCAGGTTCGCGATCTTACGGATCAACGCCTTGCCGGGCTCGTCGGCCGGGTGGGCCTTGCCCGCAAAGATGATCTGAATCGGACGATCAGGGTCGCTGATCATCGCCAGCAGGCGATCCAGATCGGAGAGGACCAGATCAGCCCGCTTGTAGGTAGCAAAGCGGCGGGCAAAACCGATCGTGAGGATGTTGGGGTCAAGCACCGTTCTTGCCTGCTCCACAGCCTCATCGCACTCTCCACGCCGGCTGCACTGCCGGGCGAGCCGGCGTCGAACAAACTGCAGGAGGAGATTCTTGAGGGCGTAGTGCGTTTCCCAAAGTTCGCCCGAGTCGACGTCATAGATTTTCTGCCAGACGTCTGGCTCACCCATCCGCCGCCCCCAGCCTGCGGGGAACATGCGGTCGTAGAGTTGCAGCATCTGCCAAGACAGCCAACTCGGCACGTGCACGCCGTTGGTGATGTGCCCAATTGGCACCTCTTCTTCACCGCGCGACGGCCAAAGGCTGTTCCACATGCGACGGCTCACATGGCCATGCAGAGCGCTGACCGCGTTGGCACGTCGAGAGAGCTTGAGGGCAAGCACCGTCATGCAGAACGGTTCGTCGTGATTGTGTGGCTCCACACGACCGAGCGACATCAGATGGTCATGGGAAATGCCCATCGCATCGCGGATCGGCCCGAGGTGCTCCTCGACCAAGCCGGCATCAAAACGATCATGACCAGCCGGCACGGGCGT
Organism: Pirellulales bacterium; assembly: GCA_049433245.1. Taxonomy (GTDB): domain Bacteria; phylum Planctomycetota; class Planctomycetia; order Pirellulales; family UBA1268; genus M30B53. The sequence continues at coordinate 15,086 of JBMTLP010000001.1, read as the reverse complement.
GTGCGTCGTAAACACGGTCTGCCGCGACACCCGCCGGACTGCCTCTTCGTACGACCAACCGTCGCGGTCCATCCGCCCACGCACGGCCTCGAGCGTGGCAAACGCGGAGTGACCTTCGTTGAGGTGGTAGACCCCAGGGGTGATGCCCATGGCACGAATGGCCTTCACGCCACCGATGCCGAGCACGAGTTCCTGCCGGATCCGCACTCGGTTGTCACCGCCGTAGAGGCGGCTGGTGAGTTCGCGATCCTCGGGCTTGTTTCCTTCCACGTCGGAATCAAGCAAGTACAGGTTGACCCGCCCGACAGACATCCGCCACACCTGCGCGAGGATGGGACCACTCCGCGTATCAATCTGCACGATCACGGGCTTGTCGTTGACATCGAGCGCCGGCGCAATCGGCAGATTGTCGACCCGCGACAACATGTATTCCTGATGCTGATAACCATCGATGTCGAGTTCCTGGCGGAAGTACCCCTGCTTATAGAACAGGCCGACGGCGATCAGCGGGATGCCCAGCCCACTGGCGCTCTTGATGTGGTCGCCAGCGAGCACCCCGAGCCCGCCCGAATACACCGGAACCGACTCGTGGATGCCAAACTCTGCCGAGAAATACACCACCGGTTTTGAGCCGAGCACACCGGCGTGCACATGGCTCCAGGTCGACTCGGCCGCCAGGTATTCCTTCAACCGACGATACGCTTGGTTGATGCGGCTGTAGAGGACCAACTCTGCCGCACGAGACTCGAGCCGCTCCGGAGTGAACTCGGCCAGCAGCGCGATGGGGTTGTGCCCCAGTTGCCGAAATCGCACGGGGTCGAGTTCGCGAAAGAGGTTGGTCACCTCCGGGTGCCAGCTCCACCACAGATTGCGGGCGAGCGCCATGCACTTGTCGTAGAGGTTTTGCGGCGAGAGTTCGTGCAGTCTTGGTGGTGCGAGACGTCCAGCAGTACGGTCGAGCGGCAACACAGACGCTGGGATGCCGGGAGTGCGCGGAACAGTCTCTTCTGCCTGGCTCATGGCGGGGCTCCGAGGGGGCGGGAAGCGGAAGCTTGGAACGGAGGGAACCATCCAGAAGGAACCTGAGTATAGCCACGCCCGCCACACGGAGCGAGACCCCGAGCCGCCCGCGTTTTAGCAGTGGGTATCATGCTCAGGATTCAGACACCCGCGAAAGCAACCACTGATGCCCGCCCACCTCCTCTTTCCGATCGGCTGCCGACATCCAGATGCAGCTACGTCGTCCGCTGTGCTCGACGCGGTGGCGTCGCGCGCCGCGCGGACTCCGCAAGCAGGCCCTTGGCAGAGCGGGGTGTTCTCCGTGCTTGCCGAGCATGGCGTGTTGGCTGGATTCATTCCCGTTGACTGCGGCGGCACCGCGGCCGACGAAGGAGCCCTCACCGAGTTTCTGATCGATCTCGGAGGCTGCTGTCTCACCACTGCCCTCGCGCTCACCCAGTGGGCTAGCGGGTGCCGCATCATCGCGGCCGCACCCGACGACACGCGGCAGCGACTGCTCCACCCGCTCGCTCTGGGCGAGCAAACCACCACCGTGGGGATTTCTCAGCTGACCACGAGCCGCCGCCACCTGGCCAAGGCGGCGATGCAGGCCAGACACGTCGACGGGCAATGGCGGCTCGACGGACTCTGCCCGTGGGTCACCGGGGCCGACAGTGTCGACACGATCGTCACCGGAGCCGCGACTGACTCTGACGAGCCCCTCTTCTTTGTCGTCGCTCCGCACCACGACGGTGTGGTGGTGGAGCCACCGATGGAGATGCTCGCGCTGACCGGCAGCCGCACCTCCGCGGTTCACTTCCGCTCCGCTGTACCGCTGGAAACGATCGAAACGGAGCGTTCGCGACGCCCGTCCGCTGGCGGGCTGACCACGTCAGCCCTCGCGGTGGGAGCGGCACTCGCTTCCGCCCGTCTGCTCGCGCAGGAGGCCAGCAGCCGGAGTGACGTCGCCCCGATCGCCCAAGGGCTCGCGCACGAGGCCCAACTGCTCGCTCAGCGCGTCCTGGCGGGAGTTCGCGAAGGGATCGAGCCTCACGATCGTGACGAACTCCGCGGGGCCGCCAACAGCCTCGTGATCCGAGCGGCTCAGGCTGGCCTCGTGGCGAGCAAAGGAGCAGGCTTTGTCTCCGGCCACCCAGCCGAACTTGCCATCCGCGAAGCGATGTTCTTCCTGGTTTGGAGTTGCCCGCTGGCAGTCTCCGCCGCCACCCTCTGCGAACTTGCCTCCCTCGGCTAAACCTCGTTTCCTCGCAGAAAACTCACATTCTGGCCTTGTCGACCGCGGCCTGCTTCCAGCATGCTGAAGCGTTGCTTCCGTCGTGTTCTCCGTCGTAGTCTGAGGCGTTCGATGTCGGCCAATCCTCGTCGCGTTCTGATTGTCAAACTCTCAGCGATCGGCGATGTCCTCCACACCCTCCCCACCGCTGTTGCCCTGCGACGAGCGCTGCCCGAGGCAGAGATTGCCTGGGCGGTTGAAGGTCGCGCCGGCGAGTTGCTGCAGGGCCATCCCGCAGTAGACCGGGTGATCGGCCTGCCCCGCCGCTGGCTCACGTCGGCCGCTCAGGTGCTCAACGTTCGCAAGCAGGTGCGTGCCTTCCAGGCCGACGTGTCGATCGATGCTCAGGGATTGCTCAAGAGCGGCGTGCTCTGCTGGCTCTCGGGAGCCGGCATGCGGATTGGCTACGCGGCTCCGGAATCTCGTGAAGGGGCCTCACTGTTTGCCACACACCGCGTGATCCCAACCTCAGCCCACGTGGTCGACCGCCACCTCGAACTCCTTCGCCCGCTGGGCGTCACCGCCGGCACTCCCAGTTTCGCCATGCCCCGCCCGCTAGAAGTGCGGCGAACCGTCGATGGCTGGTGGAAAACGCTCGCGCTCCCCGACGCCCCGGCAGTGATCAATCCCGGCGCTGGCTGGGCGTCGAAACTGTGGCCTCCGGAGCGGTTCGCTTCGGTCGCCCGGTACCTCGGGCGCCGCCATGGGCTCGTGAGTCTCGTCGTCTGGGGAGGCCAGAGCGAACGGGAAGCCGCCGAAAAAATCGTGGCTGCGTCGCAGGGGGACGCCATCCTTGCTCCCTCGACATCGCTGGCGGAGCTCGCCGAAGTCGCGACCCGAGCCCGCGTCTTCATCTCCAGCGACACTGGTCCCCTGCACCTGGCAGCGGCCGTGGGCACGCCCTGCGTCGGGCTTTTCGGCCCGGTCCCCGCCTCCCGCAACGGCCCCTACGGTCCGCAACACTCTGCGGTTGAACCTCCAGCGGGGCTCAGGCCAGCCTGGAAGGACCGCAAGCGTGACACACTGTCGATGCTGGCCATCGACGTCGAACGAGTAACCGACGCGGTGTCGCAGCTGATCCGCCGCGTCGCAGCGGCCTAGGCTCACTCGTTGTTTGAAGGCTTGCAGCAGGAGGTCGACGCATGGCTCGCAAACGCACCAACCCCTTCAACGTCGTGCTCGGCGTGGTGGGCATCCTGTTCACGATCACCGCGATGAGCTACTGCGTGTTCGTGCTCCGCGGCGTGCAGGCCGCAGCAACCAACAGCACCGAAGGTCGACCGGTCTTCGAGCAGTTCATGGACACCTACGGCACATCGGTCCTGGTAGCACAGTTGGCCGTGCTGGCCGTCGCGACGGTTGGAGCCGTTGCCGTCGACAACGCGGACGGTCAGCGTGAGCGGGCCCGGCGTCAGGAAGCCGCTCAACGCACGCGCAGTGCAGACCTGCCTTCCGCAGCGTCCAACACCGCCGAGGTGACCACCTCCCCAGCAGCGTCTCTTCCAGGAAAGTCCGCGTCGTGACGAAATCAGCCGCCAGCCAGATCGAGCAGCTCCGCGCGGACATCCGCCGACACGACAGGGCCTACTACATCGATGCGGCTCCCACGATCAGCGATCTGCAATACGACCGTCTCCTCGAGCAACTGCGATCGCTCGAGGCAGAGCATCCAGAGTTGGTCAGTTCCGAGAGCCCCACGCAGCGGGTGGGCGACGCACCGGTCGACGAACTGACGTCGGTGCAGCATGTCCGCCCGATGCTCTCGATGGACAACACCTACTCCGAAGGAGACCTGGCCGCCTGGGCAGCACGCACCACCAAACAACTCGGGGCGAATGAGCCGATCGAGTGGGTTTTCGAGTTGAAGATCGACGGCGTGGCGGTGTCGCTGTCCTATGAAGAGGGCCGCTTCGCGCAAGCGGACACGCGAGGAAACGGGAGCGGCGGCGACAACGTGACCCACACGCTGCGCACCGTGGGCGGAGTCCCGCTGCAGTTGGAGATCCACGATGCCCCCGGCCGCCTCGACGTTCGCGGCGAGGTCTATATGGCCAACTCTGACCTCGTGCGGCTCAACGAGAAGCAGGCTGCGGAGGGCCTCCCCGCCTTTGCCAACACCCGCAACGTCGCCGCCGGCAGCATCCGGCTCCTCGACCCCAAACTCGCGGCCAGCCGCCCGCTTCGGTTTTTCTGCCATGGCCTCGGCGATGCGGGCGGGCTCCCGATCCACTCACAGACCGACCTCTTCAAATGGGCCACCACCGCTGGCCTCCCGGTAGCCCCGTGGTCACGGGTATTCCCATCAATCGACGCCCTGATCGAGTATGGCCGTGAGCAAATTGAAGCCCTCCACGAACTCGACTTTGAAGTCGATGGATTCGTGGTGAAGGTCAACAGTTTGGCGCAGCAGCAGCGACTCGGCAGCACCTCGAAGAGCCCGCGATGGGCGATCGCTTGGAAGTTTGAGAAGTACGAGGCGACGACGACGCTCGCCCGCATCCGCGTGCAGGTCGGTCGCGGGGGCACGATCACTCCCGTTGCCGACCTGGAGCCCGTGCAACTGGCCGGCACGACCGTCAGCCGAGCAAGCCTGCACAACGCCGATGAAGTGGCACGCAAAGATGTCCGCGTCGGTGACGTGCTCGTTGTTGAGAAGGCGGGCAAGGTGATACCGCACGTCGTGCGAGTGGAGAAGCATCTGCGAACGCAACGTCTCCCCAAGTGGCAGCCGCCCACGACGTGCCCCGAATGCGAGACCCCGGTCGTTCGCGATCCGGACGGGGTCTACATTCGCTGCCCCAACGTCCGCTGCCCGGCTCGCCAGCGGGAGCGGCTGAAGTTCTTCGCCTCGCGCGGAGCGATGGATATCGAAGGGCTCGGCGAAAAACTGGTGGAGCAGCTCGTGATGAGCGGGCTCGTTGCCGACTATGCGGATCTCTATCGCCTCAGCAGCAGCGACCTGCTGCCCTTAGAGCGGATGGGGAACAAGTCGGCAGACAACCTTGTCACCCAGATCGATGCGAGCCGCTCCCGTGGCCTTCCCCGCGTGCTCAATGCCTTGGCGATCCCGCATGTTGGGCCAAGGGTGGCCACCATTCTCGCCGAAGAGTTCGGATCGATCGCCGCCCTCACCGAGGCCTCCGCAGAAACCTTGTCGGCCGTTTCGGAGATCGGCCCGGTGATCGCCGAGAGCGTGCATGGCTGGCTCACCAGTGACTACGGACGGCACGTGGTTGCCGGATTGCTCGAGATGGGCGTGCAGATGCAGATGCCGGAAGGCCATCGAGCCCGCCGGGAAGGCCCGCTAGCGGGCAAAACCCTGGTGGTCACGGGCACCCTTGAGGGCTTCACGCGGCAGGACGCGGAAGAAGCGATCCGATCTGCCGGGGGCCGGGCGGCGTCGAGCGTGTCGAAGAAAACCGACTATGTGGTGGCGGGCGCAGAAGCGGGCAGCAAACTCGAGAAAGCCGAAAAACTGGGCGTGCCCATCCTCGACGAAACTGCATTTCGCAGACTGCTTGAAGGCTAGAGCGTCTTGCTCTGGCGTCGACTTTGAAACCAGCTCGGCGGTGCCCAGGCCAGCCCCAGCGTGGCCATGCCGCAGCCCCACACGAGATCTCCTGAGAACCAACCGATCAGCGGCCACGCGATGAGGCCCAGAGCCACCACGCTCCCTCGCAAACCAAGCACCCACACACCACCGGCGAACGCGATTTCAAAGAGTGTGATCGCGTGGGTCAGCAGGTTGGTGAGGTACTCCGATTGAGCCAAGGCTTGCATCAGTCCCGCCGAGGCCTGTTCGCGCCCACTGAGAAGCCACCAGGCGGCAGTGCCGTCCCACCACACATCCCCTTTGAGTTGCGCGAGGAGCGCCGCCACAGTAATCCCTGACGCGTGCACGCCAATGAGCGAGAGGGCAAGTCGGCTTCGTGTCGACGGTCCGGCAGCGTCTCTTCCGAGACGGCGAGCGAGCCAGGCATCGAGCGAAAAAGCGTCGCCGCTGCGACCGACGACGAGGCACCACAGCAGGATCGCAAGCACGTCATCAGCTGGCCCCGCGAGCATCGGCCCGCGGTGCAGAATCGATGACCAGAGAATCGCCGATGCCGCCGCGGCGTAGGTCGTTCCGATCCCCAGCAGCAAGGCCACGAACGCAGCACATCCCAACCCGTAGAGCGCCCAGAGCGATGCCGCGGTCGTAGCGGAGTCGAACAACGAAATCCCGTAGTCGCCTCGCCAACTTTCAATCAGGGTGGGCGCAATCACCCCGCCTGGGCCAAACCATCGCTGCAGGTCGGTCGCATAACTCGACCAGAGCGCGAGCCCCAGCACCGCCGTCAACACTCTCACCGCCGCCAGCGGCTGGGGGCTTGCTGGATAAAACCAGAAGGCATTCCACGCGCCTTCCGCCCTTTCGGTGAACGGACGCTCGTCGGCCATAGCACCTTCGCTCATGGTCGATCTCCTTCGCGTTTCTCCCCGGCAGGCGTGACGAGTGGAGCAACGTCCCGCTGCTGCTCGACCGGCAACAGCTGCACACTTCCGGCCACCCGCCGCACGCGAGCAACCGCCGCCTGCTCCAGAGGAGACTCGTCCGCAACGACCTCGGCCTCACGCCGCTCGGGCATGCGAGCCCGGAGTGTTCGAACGCGAAGATCTTCCTCGCCTATTTCGTCAAACAGGTTCTCGGCGATGGACGCGGTCAGCAGTCCCGTCATTTCCTCCGTCAAGGCCTCCGGCTCCAAGGCCACCGCCAGGGCACGCCACCTGTTGGCGGCGATTCCTGACGAGCCGGCTTGGGGAAACCGCACAGCCGCTGCAGACCCGGCTGCATCCCAAGGGGCCACCTCGATCACGTGATCCGCGTCGTCGAACTGCCCGTAGGTCAGCCGGTAATCAAAGCCGAGATCAAGCCATAGCGGCACCATCCACGGCGAAAACATCTTGGTTTTCACGGTGCGGGCCAGGGTCGAGGAACCGCTCCCTGAGTTGCAGGCCACCGTGAGCACAAAACCGAGGAGGTAGACGCACAGGGCGATCGTCACCGCCACTCGCACCCCTTCGCTCGGCAGGCCCGGCGGGGGGCTGGCTGGTGCTGGTTTTCCGCTTGGTTGCCCTGCCACAACGTCATCCGAATGCAGTTGGAGAGGCCTCCGGGAGGGGCTGCGTTGACACGCCGACGGCTGCCCGATAGTTTCCCGGTTAGAGTATCTAACTCAACGATACTTCCGAAAACGTGACGGGGCGCCACGGAACTCTTGCCGACGCCTCCGAGAAAACGTCGTCGGGGGATTAGCTCAGTTGGGAGAGCGTCTGGCTGGCAGCCAGAAGGTCAGGGGTTCGAGTCCCCTATCCTCCACTTCTTTTGTTTTGGACCGCCGTGTCTGAAGCCGAATCAACGATTGCCTGGCTCAACGGCGATTTTTTGCCGGCCGCGGCCCTCTCGATTCCCGTCGGCGATGCTGGGTTCGTGTTGGGCGCCACGGTCACCGAGCAACTCCGCACGTTTCGTGGCCGACTTTATCAGCCGAATGCCCACGGAACTCGGCTGCAAGCGTCGCTGGCAATCGCCGGCATCGACCTCACTGAAGCGTGTGGCGGCGACACCACGCCGGCGGGCCTCTCCATCGCCAGCGTGCTCGATGCAGCCGCGGAGGTCGCCCGGAAAAACGCCGCACGGAGACCAGCCGACGACGACCTCGGGCTCTCGATCTTCGTCACCCCGGGAGACCTTGCGGCCCAACACGAGGGCCGTCCCGGCACGCCCCGCGTGGCCATCCACAGTTTCCCGCTCGCCTTTCGGCTGTGGTACCGGTCGTACACGGAAGGTGTGTCGCTCCGCCGGGTACAGGTCCGACAGGTTCCAGACGCCTGCTGGCCGGTGCAACTCAAGTGCCGTAGCCGGATGCACTACCACCTCGCCGACCGCGAGGCGGCGGCCCTCGAACCGGGCAGCCGCGCCCTGCTGGAGGAACTCGACGGAACGGTCTGCGAGACCTCAACGGCCAACGTGATCACGGTACGCAAGGGGGTACTTTCCACGCCCATCCATGCCCTCGAGGGAGTCAGCCTCCGCTCGACCCGCGAGTTGGCCGAGGCCCTCGATCTTGCCTGGGAACCTCGGCGGCTGGTGGCAGCCGATGTGGCCTCCGCCGACGAAGTCCTTCTCACGAGCACCCCAAACTGCCTCCTGCCGGTCACACGGTACGAAGGCAGCCCTATTGGTGATGGCACGCCTGGACCAATCTACACGCGACTGCTCGCGGCCTGGAGCGATGCCGTGGGCGTCGACATTCCCCAGCAAGCCACCAACAGAGCCGCAAGCCAAAAGTAAGCAAGGGTGACGTTGCGGAAGCCTGGGGTGGCTGAGACGATACCTGTCTCATGAGTGCCAACGGCATCGACACTACCGCTTCTTCGTCTCGAGCGCACCAGCCCACACCGGTGACGTATCTCGTCGAACACACGACGCAGTACGCCTACTCTGAGCCGGTCGCGGTCTGCCACAACGAGATTCATCTCGTTCCGCGCGGATTAGCTCACCAACGAGTCCTGACCAACTCAGTCACCGTTTCCCCACAGCCCGCCTCGCTCTCCACGCACGTGGATGCGTTTGGCAACACCGTCGGCTATTTCTCGCTGCAAGAGCCGCACGATCAGTTGACGGTTGCCAGTAGCAGTCGCGTGGAGGTGCTGCCCCCAATCGCGTGGCAGCACATCCCCGCGCGAAACTGGGAGTTGCTTCGCGACGAGATCGACCGATCTCAAACGCCAGAAGCGATGTATGCCAAGCAGTTTTGCTTTGAGTCGCCGCTCGTCCGCACACTTGAGCCGCTGGCGGCGTGGGCTGCCGACCTGTTTCCTCCCGGCCGACCGTGGGTGGAAGCGGCGATCGATCTCACTCGCCGCATCTACCAAGACTTCGTCTACGATCCGCTGGCAACCACGATCAGCACGCCGGTCGAGGAAGTCTTTCGGCTGCGACGAGGCGTGTGCCAAGACTTCGCCCATCTGCAGATCGCTTGCCTGCGGTCGCTGGGGCTGGCTGCCCGCTACGTGAGCGGCTACATCGCCAACACGAGGAGTCCCGGTGAACGAGAACTCGTCGGCGCCGATGCCTCGCACGCCTGGCTGTCGGTGTGGGGCGGAGAATCCGGCTGGCTTGATCTGGATCCCACGAATGACTGTGTGCCGGCGAGCCAGCATGTCACGCTCGGTTGGGGACGTGATTACGCCGACGTCTGCCCGATCAAGGGCGTCTACGTGGGGGGCGGTAACCACCGCATGGATGTGGCCGTGCACGTGACACCCCTTTCGCGTTAGCCCCTCGCCGCTCCCGCACCACGCACTTTCAGGCTTCCACTCTGTCGGCACATGCGACCCAGGAAAAACGTCATGCAGACTTCGCCCGAGCACTCGATCCCCAAGGGCCCGCGCGGCTGGCTTCGTCGGCTCTACCTATGGGTGCTCTCCTGGGCTGACTCCCCGTACGGTACCCTCGGGCTGGCAGGCATTTCGTTTGCAGAGAGTTCGTTCTTTCCTATCCCGCCGGATGTGCTCCAGATCGCGCTGTCGGTGTCACGACCACAGCGGGCGTTCCTCTTCGCGGCCGTCTCGACCGTCGCCAGTGTTGCGGGCGGTGCCTTGGGCTGGGCAATCGGCTGGGGCCTGTGGCAGGCAATGTCGGGCTTCTTCTTCAACTGGATCCCGGGCTTTACAGAGGCCCACTTTGCCTACGTGGAGCAGCAGTATCAAGCGAACGCTGGCATCGCAATCTTTGCCGCCGCCTTCACGCCGATCCCCTTTAAAGTCTTCACCATCGCCGCCGGCGCGTGTTCGGTGCCGCTGACCACCCTCTTGCTCGCATCCATCGCCGGCCGCGGCCTCCGCTTTTTTCTGGTGGCAAGTGTGATGCGAGTCTTCGGCGACCAAGCCAAGCGAATCCTCAATCGCAACCTCGAACTGATCACGCTGCTCCTCGGCGCCATGATCGTCGCGGGCTTCATCGCCATTCGCTACCTCCCCGGCCACTGACCGAGCCGCCTGAAGAACGCCCAGCGAGGAGGCAGCCGGTGCTCATTCCGAGCGTCCGCGTTCCGCAAAAATCGCCTCAAACTCCTCGCGCGTGCGAACCGTCAGTTGCCGTACATCTTCTTCGAGCAACTCCGGCCGCTCATAGCCAAGGAGATGCGCAAGTTTCTGCCGCTCTTCCGGCGACTTGGGAAACTCGTGTCGCGCGGTGGCGTTGAGCAGACGCAGCCGTCCCTCGATGGACCGCAGCACCCGGTACGCCGTCTCAAAAAACTCAAACGAGTCGTCGGTGAGCACGTCCGCAGCATGCAGGTCCACGAGACCTGCCAGGGTTTCAGTGGTCCTCAGCGAGCGATTCGCCCCGCCATGGACCAGTTGCAGCATTTGGACCACAAACTCGATGTCGGCCACGCCGCCCGGGCCACGTTTGAGGTTGGATGTGGCAGCCCCCTGCTGCATCCGCAGCCGCATCTGCCGGATGCCTTCGATTTCGGCAGGCCCCCACGAGTGCCCGTAGGCGGCCTGCTCGATGATCTTCTGCAGACGCTCCTTGGCAGCGACAGACCCCACAACGACGCGTGCCTTGGTGAGAGCTTGACGCTCCCAGTCGGCTGCGGGTCCGTCCTCTGCGAAGTACTGCGCGAAGGCATCCAGCGAGATCGCCGCCGGTCCACTCTTGCCACTTGGCCGCAGCCGAGAGTCGACCTCGTAGAGGCGACCGTGGGGACCGAAGGCGCTGGCCGACTTCATGACTCGTTGGGCCAGCGTGCCAAAGAAGTGTGCGTTGGTGGTGGTTTCGGGCGCCCGACGTGTCCGCCGAGCGGGCCAAGTGCTGCCATCGTGGTCGTAGAGGAAGATCAGGTCGACGTCACTGTGATAGTTCATCTCGTGACCACCGAACTTGCCCATCGCCAACACCACCGCTGCAGCACGCCCACCCGCCGTATCGCCCTCTGCGTCGTGCCACGTTGGCTCACCCAGCCGTTCGACGAGTTTTGCCTCCTCGTCAGCCACGAGCCACTTCAGAATGGCTTCCGCCACGCCGGTGAGGGTGCGGGTGGTCGCCGTCACATCCTGCTTCCCAAGGATGTCGCCCACGCCCACCCGCAGTTGCTGTGATGCCTTGAACGCATGCAGGATCGGCTCCGGGTCGACAGCTCCGCGGCACCATTCTGCGAGGAGGGCATCGAGTTCTGCAGGCGTGGGAAGCCGCCCCACGAGAAGGCTGTCGAGCAGTTCGTCAATCATCCCTGGGTTGCCAATCAGCAACCCCGAGAGATACGGGCTCGACGCGCACAGTCGCACGTAGAGGTCGAGAGACCGCGGGTGCGAACTAAAGAGTTCCCACAACACGCCCTTGCCACCAAGTGACTCACTGACCCGCGCCAGGTTGACGAGCGTCGCATCCGGATCTGGGGTGGCTCCAATAGCCGCGAGCATCCGCGGGGCAATCGCAGCCAGAAAATGCCGGCAGCGGCGAGTTGAGAGGAAGCGAACCTTCTCCTCACCGAGCGACGCGAGGTGTCGAGCGGCGGCGGCAGTGTCGCGAAACCCATGCCGGCCGAGCAGTTCCTGCACACGCGACTCCGCCGGATCGGGGTCGAGCACGAGGTCGGTTTCAGGCTCCGGGTCTTCGTCTCCCGGGAAGGCGTCGTGCAGCAGGTGATCGAGGATTGTGCGGTTGAGGCGAGTGGCTTCTTCTAGCTCGCGTTGAAACGCAGCCAGGCCTGTCGCTCCGGGAGCGTGCCCCAGCCGCACCGCAAGCTCCTCCAACGCGACGGTGCTGTCAGGCAGGGTATGCGTTTGCGTATCGAACAAGATCTGCAGGCGATGCTCGACCGTGCGGAGAAAGGTGTAGGTCCTCTCGAGTACTTCGCGTTCCTTGTCGGTCAGAGCACCGGTTTCGGCGAGCCGGCGAATCGCTTCGAGCGTGTTTCCGGTACGGACTTGCGGCGTGTCGCCCCCACTGAGCAACTGCAGGAACTGAATCGTGGTCTCCACGTCGCGAATACCACCGCGGCCGACTTTGACGTCGCGTTGATCGTGCCCTTCACGAATCGCCCGCTGTTCGATGCGTCGTTTGAGGGCTTTGATTCCGCTGATGTCTGCTCGCGTGAGCCAGCGGCGGTAGATCCACGGCTCGAGATCCGCAAGCAGGCGAGCGCCGAGTTGTTCATCCCCTGCGGCAACGCGTGCCTTGATCCACGCCTGCCGCTCCCAGGTCCGCCCTTGGGTGTCGAAGTACTGGAGCATCGCGTCGATCGGCATCACCACGGGGCCCGACGCCCCCATCGGCCGCAGCCGCAGGTCCACCCGGTAGGCGATCCCCAGCCCCGTCGGCTCAGCCAGCAGTCGCACAAGTTCTTGCACGACGCGCTCAAAAAACTCGGCGTTGGTCGATGGACGAGGACCGGTGGTGCGTCCGTCTCCCGAGGAAACAAACACGAGATCGATGTCGCTGGAGTAGTTGAGCTCCACACCGCCGAGTTTGCCGAGGGCTATCACGGCCAAGCGCACCGGCTGCCCCAGCGCGTCACGTGGCTCACCACGCTGCACGGCCACCCGCCTCCAGGCCACATCGAGAGCCGCCGACAAGACCGCATCCGCGAGGTGGGAGATCTGGGCCACCACCACTTCCAGCCGCTGCCCCACGACAATGTCGCCGTAAGCGATACGGAGCATCTCTCGCCGCTTGAAGCGTCGCAGGGCAGCCATCACGGCATCCACGTCGGTGACCATCGCCACCTCTGCGGCAATCTCGCTGCTCACCGACGCCCGCTTGACCGGCCTTCCCTCGCCCAGCCGGACTTCCTCCCACGCCTCCGGATCACCAATCACGATCCAGGCCAGGTACGGGCTCGCCGCAAGAATCTTCATGAGAATCGCCAGCGAAACTGGATCTCGCTGAAACAATGCCGCTTCGGCGATGGGGCTCCGCACAGCCCCCAGATACTGGCTCAAGGACCGCAGGGCCGCGTCAGGGGCGGGGAGCGTGGGCAGCAAGGTCGCGAACTGGTCAACGAGGCTCGCCAACAGGTCGAGCGGCACCCCGAGTTCGGCGATCGCCATGAGGGCAGACGATGCCGAAGCCGCATCAACGAGGCCAACCCCCTGTCCCCAGGCCTCTGCCTGCCGGGGATCATCGAGAAGGCCGCGTACGTCAGGCGTGGTTGGCATGTCCGGCTTGTTTTCCACTCGGCGTCGGCATCGCAATCGCGTGCATCACGGGCTCGTCAAAAGCCTGCTCCTGCTGACTCCCTTCCAGAGCCAACGTCCCCGACACGGCCCATGGGCCGGCCGCGAGGATATCGACGTCGACGATCCTGCCGATCAGCCGTTGAGGGGCGTCGAAGACCACAATGCGGTCACACATCGTTCGCCCCGAGAGTTGGAGGCTCTCTTCGGCCGAACCGTCGTTTCCTTCGCGGCTGAGTTGCTTCTCGTCGCGGCGACTGATGCCCTCCACCAGCACCTTCTGGCGGCTGCCGACCATCTCCACATTTCCCGAGAGGCTTGCTTCGGTTTGGGCCTCAAGCAGCAGACGGTGCCGTTCTTTCTTGACGGCCTCGGGCACATCGTCGGGCTGCCGCTGAAAAGCCTTCGTTCCAGGGCGTGGGCTGTATTTGAAAATGAAGCTGTTCTTGAAGCGAAGTGTCTGCACGAGGTCGAGCATCAGCCCAAACTCTTCGTCGGTCTCACCGCAAAACCCGACGATGAAGTCGCTCGTCACCGCGGCATGCGGGATGGCTTCCATCAGCCGCGAGTGCATCTCGAGATACTCGCCGATCGTGTAGCCACGCTTCATCCGCTTGAGCACGTCGTCTGAACCGTGCTGGGCGGGGACATGCAGGTAGTGGCACACCTTGGGAAGGTCGCGGACCGCGTGAATCAAGTCGTCGGTCATGTCTCGTGGGTAGTTGGTCACGAAACGCACGCGATCGAGTCCATCAATCGCGTCGAGATCAACGAGCAGGTCCGACAGCCGCGTGGTGCGGCCTGCGTCTGTCCAACGATAGGAGTTTACGGTCTGGCCGATCAGCGTGATCTCGCGACATCCCTCATCAACGAGTTTTCTGGCCTCAGCAAGAATCGCCGCCGGCGGACGAGCCTGCTCCGGCCCCCGCACCCGAGGTACCACGCAGAACGCACAAAACTTGTCGCAGCCAGTCTGTGTTCGGACAAACGCCTGAAAGTGCGTGGGCCGCATCTCTGGATCGCGGTCGGGGTCGTAGCTTTCAAAACTCCGAGCCACGCTCTCGCGGCTTCCCGCGGCACGGTCGAGGCTGACCTCAATCATCGGCCCGCTGCCAGCGAGCACGCCGTCGATCAACGCTGGAACGCGATGCAGCTGCCCCGGCCCCACCACGAGATCCACCCACGGAGCGCGTTTGCGGACGAGTTCCTGATCTTTCTGCGCCATGCAGCCAAGCACGCCCACCACGAGTTCGGGGCGTTTGGCCTTCTCAGCTCGCACCCTCCCCAACGCGGAATAGACCTTGTCTTCCGCGTGCTGGCGAACGCTGCAGGTGTTGTAGAAAACCGCGTCGGCGTCGGCAGGACTCGTCGCCATCTGCCAGCCTTGCCGCCGGAGCGCCGCCACCACGAGCTCGCTATCGAGCACGTTCATCTGGCAGCCTACGGTGTCGATCCAAAGTCGCTTCGTCATGCTGCGTATTCTAAAGCGATTCCTGTACTGCTGTCTTGAGGATGTTGCGGACCGGGCCTTATCCGATCGCGGGCGTGCCCAACTGGGATCCTTCGC